>JAFPCE010000003.1 GCA_017390245.1 Selenomonadaceae bacterium | reverse complement strand
GCTCCTGTCATGATGTTCTGCGTCATGACCGTGTTTAGCTCAGACAACAGCTTTTCCTTGTTATTCCATATCCTTTCGGAAAAGTTATAGCCATCTGGTGCCCACGGTTTAGATAACACGGTGTTAATGGCATTCTGGTCAATGCTTGGCATATCCCAGCCCACATTAAAGCCCTTCTGGATTTCATAAGCTGAATGGTAATAGTCGCTTTTATAGGATTCACCCAGAGACTTCTGCATTACATCAGCCTGCTCAGCAAACAGCATTTCTACCTGCTGGCGTAGCTGGGTTTTAAGTGCTTCCAGCCTGCTGACATGAACCTTTGCCGAAATATTCAGTAATTCCTTTTCCCATGTATCAGAAAAAGCTGACTGCTTGGCTTTATCAGCATACTCCTTTAAATCCCACTTAAATTCCTTCAGCTCTTTTCCTTTCAGGAATTTCCTTGCCTCTGCCATGTTTATAAGTCCATTATTATCCGCAAATCTGGAATACCAGTCTCTGATTTGCTTATCAATGTTTCTTATAGCCTTATTATACTGCTGTGTAATCTCTGCTAAGGCATCCAGCCCCATTTGATTTTGCGCATTTTCTAGCTGCTCAAAGCGCTGGCGCCAATAGTCTTGATTTTTCACAGTATCACCTCAGTTATTCGTTTTCATCCTCCGGCTGATTTTCATTAGCCATCTGCTCAAACGGGTTATATGCTTCCTGTGCTTTAGCCTCCTGTTCCTCCAGGCGCTCTGTCTCCAGCTGTGGATCATCATTCCATGGATGATTTGCCCGGATGGTCTCATCTGACAGGATACCAACAGAAGCCTGGCAGTTAGCAATGCTCTCAGTTTCATTTATGAGAATATCCCTGTTAAAGATTATCTTTACATCCTCATTCTCAAAGTGCCCCTTGCCGGTATTGGCCAGATGAGCATTAACAAACCAGAGAATATCATCAAAAGCAGCCTGCAACTCCGTTTCCATGTCATTGGCATCTAAATCAATATCACTGTACATAGACTGGATATTCATCTGGTTAGGATTACCAGACAAGCGGTCATCCTTTGCATCATAACCCATAGCATTTTCTATAAGGGCTTTTTTGAATATCTCCAGAATTGCCTTGTAGTTTTCTGCATTAAAGGTTACTTCCAGAGTCTCAACACCGCCTTTAGCTTCGCCATCATAGCGCACCTTAACAGCGCCAAAGGTAGCAAGGTTTCTGCGGAACTCTCCCAGATTTGCACCATCATAATTCTTTAAATGCTTAGATAGATGGTTCAGAAACATCGCTGACTATTACAAGGTGCAGGAAATACTGGACCAGTATCACGTTGACTGGGAATGTACCCAAGAGGAATATAACACTACTACCACCAATGGCAGGCTTATGCTTAACTTAAAGCTGACTATTGCCCAGAATGAATCTGACCAGACTAGTGACCGTATTAAATATGTCCATCAGGGCAATCTCAGGCGTAAGGAAGAACTGACAGGCAAACACCCTTATGGCTATAAGCTGGTTGATAAAAAGCTGGCTGTGGTGGAAACTGACCGCCCAGTGATTGAATATATCTTTAGCCAGATGCTGGCAGGAAGCTCCACCCATTCCCTGGCGCAAAAGGTCCATGAAGAATTTGGCATCAGTCTGGCACAAAAAAGGATATGGAGGATACTCCGAAATCCCACCTACAAAGGTGAAAGATACGGCATAGCTGACTACTGTCCTGCCATTATCCCACCAGCTGACTTCGACAGGGTGCAAAATCTGCTTAGCACTAACAAACAGCCTTCACGCACAGGCATCCCCTATTACTTCAATGGCAAAATCATCTGCCCCAGCTGTGGCAATATCCTGGTAGTAAACTGTGGCAAAAGCAAAAAGACAGGCCAGTATACCCGCCCCACTTACATCTGTGGCAACAGATATATTACAGGCCGTCCCCATGATGCAGGTGGATGCCAGTTTGGTGGAGGTGTTTCTGAAAAGGTTATAGAAAAGTACCTGCTGGATAATCTGCAGGGCCTGCTGTCAGACTACAAGGCAGAAATCACAGCCAATGCACTGAAGCTCCAGGGAAGCTACAAGGATACCGTTAAGCAGCTGGAGGCTAAGCTGGTACGGCTGAAGGATTTGTATCTGGATGGCCTTATTGACAAGGACACCTACAAAGCTGACTATACCAGACTCAAATCTGAGATTGCTGCAGCTGGATGCAGGGCCTCCGCCCAGGTGCAGGCACCTGCTGCCCTGGATCTAATCCTCAGTGACAGTAACTTCACCGCCACATATGAGAAGCTGGACCGCCAGCACCGCCGTGAACTCTGGCAGTCCCTCATAGCAAAAATAGAAATCATACGCCGCCCAGAACAAAAAGGCCAGCGCTACAAGGATTTTAAAATATCATTTATGTAAGCAAAAGCCCGCCCAGCTATATGCCAGGCGGGCCGTTTTTTACTGCTTCTTATAATTCTTAATCTCTTTAATTACCAGCCGTTCTATCCATTCTGGAGGCTTGCGCTCCCCCAGGTTCCAATTCTGAATGGTCCTATATGGAGCTCCAAGCAGGTCAGCCAATTCCTTGATGGTAAGACCAGCCTCTTCCCGTGCCTTCTTTATCTCATTATCCATGTTAGCTTACTCCTTTTTTCTGTATACACGTTTAGCCACCAGCCAGGTAAACACTGCGCCAGTAACAAATCCCTTTACAACTTCTTTATCAAAATCAATATTAAAAACTGCAAACACAAAGCACACTACAAGTATTATGTCCATTAATTCAAACTTTTTCATTGCATAACCTCCATTATCTGCTATAATAGTTACAAGGTTTGGGGTTCTTGCGAACCCCTCGCCCCGCTCCTTTTATTCTTTGCTGGCGCGCTTAGATTTCAGGAGCTTTTTTCTTTTGTAGCTTTTCCACATTTCCTTAGCCTCTTGATAAAGTATCGGGACTAGAATGTTTAGCAGCCACTGTATATCTTCTTTATCCGTTTCTCTCACCTCCTTACATCTATTATATACTCACTGAGTGTATATGTCAAT
>JAFPCE010000002.1 GCA_017390245.1 Selenomonadaceae bacterium | reverse complement strand
GTACTGTTTCTGAAGGGGATACAGTTGTCATTTCTGTAGAGAATGGTCAGCTGAAATTTGCCAAAGCATAAAGAAAAATTATAAAAAGTGTAAATATTTCTTGCTATAGAGGCCATAATCTGATATACTCTTGTTCACATGAAAATAATATTACAAATGCATGGAACAGGAATAGTAGCATTGGGGACTTTGCAGAGAGTTGCCGGCAGGTGCAAGGCAATATAGGAGCTGATGTGAACTGGCCTGGGAGCAGCCCGCTGAAGGCGCAAGCTGGGTAGGCGGTGACGGTGCTGGCCGTTAAAGCAGGAATGAGTGCATATCTGGTTAAGTTTTTAGCTGGATGTGAAACAGAGTGGTACCACGGAGTTTTAGCCCTTCGTCTCTATTGAGATGAGGGGCTTTTTATTTTGTTTAAAATGTATAGTTAAATAAGCATTATGTGTAAAGGAGAGGTTATTTTATGGAACATTTTGAAAAGTACAGCAAGGGTTATTTTATGCCACCTACTATAGATTTGGAATGGGTTAAGAAGGAGCGTCCTGAAAAGGCACCTACCTGGTGCTCTGTGGATTTGCGCGATGGTAACCAGGCTTTGATTATCCCTATGAGCCTAGATGAAAAGATTGAGTTCTTTAAGCTTTTGGTGAAGGTTGGCTTTAAGGAAATCGAGGTGGGCTTCCCAGCTGCTTCGGAGACTGAGTATGCTTTTCTTCGCCGCCTGGTGGAGGAAAATCTCATTCCTGACGATGTTACTGTACAGGTGCTGACTCAGGCCCGTGAGCATATTATCAAGAAGACCTTTGAGGCATTAGAGGGGGTAAAGAACGCTATTGTTCACGTATATAACTCCACTTCCCTGGCTCAGAGAGAGCAGGTTTTCCGCAAGAATAAGGAAGAGATTAAGCAGATTGCCATTGATGGTGCAAAGCTTTTAAAGCAGCTGACTGAAGAGGCCGGTGCCAATTACAGATTTGAGTATTCTCCAGAGAGCTTTACTGGTACTGAGCCAGAATATGCTTTGGAGGTTTGTAACGCAGTGCTGGATGTATGGCAGCCAACTCCAGATCACAAGGCTATTATTAATATTCCTGTTACTGTGGAAATGTCCATGCCACATGTTTATGCAATGCAGGTAGCATATATTTCCCAGAATCTGAAGTACCGTGATGCTGTAGAGCTTTCCCTGCATCCTCACAATGACCGTGGCTGCGGCGTAGCTGACTCTGAGATGGGCCTTTTAGCTGGTGCAGACCGCATTGAGGGTACTCTCTTTGGTAATGGTGAGCGTACTGGTAATGCAGATATTGTTACCATCGCTTTGAATATGTTTGTACTGGGCGTAGATCCAAAGCTGGATTTCAGCAATATGCCAGAGCTGGTTGACCTTTATGAAAAGGTTACCCGCATGCATGTACATGAGCGTCAGCCTTATGCTGGTGCACTGGTATTTGCGGCATTCTCCGGCTCTCATCAGGATGCGATTGCCAAGGGTATGAAGTGGCGTCAGGAGAAGGATCCAGAGCATTGGACTGTGCCTTATCTGCCAATTGACCCTGAGGATGTGGGCCGTGAGTATGAAGCAGATGTTATCCGCATCAACAGCCAGTCCGGCAAGGGCGGCGTTGCCTATGTTATGGAGAATAAGTATGGCATCGTAATGCCTAAGAAGATGCGTGAGGACTTTGGTTACTGCGTTAAGAGTGTTTCTGACCACAAGCACAAGGAACTGCTGGGTGATGAGATTTATCAGATTTTCCAGGAGGAATATCTGGATGCAGCTTCTCCATACAAGCTGGTGGATTTCACCTTGAAGAAGGATGTGGATGGCAGCCGCGTGGGCTTTGTGGATCTGGAAATCGATGGCAAGCCTGTACAGTTTGCTGCTAAGGGTAATGGCCGTCTGGATGCTGTCAGCAATGCGCTGCAGGAGAATACTGATGTGCGTTATACAGACCTTACCTATAGCGAGCATGCTTTAGAGATTGGTTCTTCTTCTCGTGCGGTGGCTTATATTGGTATTACTGGTGCTGATGGGAGGATTACCTGGGGCGCAGGTATGGATACGGATATTATTACTGCGTCTATTCTGGCGCTGTTTAGTGCGGTTAACAGGATGAAGGCTGGGAAGTAAACAGCACTAGTCTACCCAGAGAAAAGCTATGAGGTCGCC
>JAFPCE010000241.1 GCA_017390245.1 Selenomonadaceae bacterium | reverse complement strand
GTCATCGTCATCGTCGTCATCATCATCGTCATTGTCTCTTTCATGATGGACAACAGAGCGGGTGGTATAGAGGAAAATATCCTGGGCTTCAGTTATAGCCACAGAGTCCTCATCCAGATATGCACTGGCTTCAGTTTCAGGCTTCACATTGGACATAGCGTCCACCAGGTAAACATAAATGCAATAGCCGATAAAGCCGGAAAATACCAGGCCTATCAGCAGCCCCAGGAAGCTGAATTCATCTTCCTCCTCGGTGTTTGCAGCACTCTGGTGTCCATCTGTGCTGTATCCGTAGGCTTCACCGGTATTTTTCTTGTAAGCAAGAAAATACTCCGCCCTATCAGCAAAAGCCATGTAAGCATCTATGTACTTATCCTCTTTCAAAAACGGCAGTACTTCCTTCTTCAATGCAGGTATGCCAGTCTCTTTGGTAATGCTTTGCTGTATTTTGTCATCTGCAAAAATATCATACTTTCTGGTGTCAGTAACCTGAACAAGCAACAACGCACCATTATCACTGTCAGATGACAGCATATTTTTCAAAGTGTCTTCTGCATATTCCTTCAGCGTCTGTCCTTCTGGCAGGCTTTTCATAGTCATTACCACGACTTTAACGCCGAATGTATCATTAATGGACTGCAGCTTCTGATCCAGCTTCTCCATATCAGCCTGAATCATAGTCTGGCCGCCGTCTTTAACATTCTTGACTACAGCCTCCGCCTGCTGCATCTGCAAGGTCATGGCTATAGCCAGCATGCAGATAAATGCACTAAATATAGATACCAGCTTTTTCATCCATGACCCTCCTTACGCAAATAAAGACGCAATAAACTTGCCAATATAATAGGTTACAGGCAAAGAAATCAAGGCAGCCAGAGCGCTATACCGCTTGCCCTTGCCGTAATCCACCGGCAAGGAGCCTACAAACTTGCCAGTCTGGCCATTCATCATGAAGGTATAAACCTCACCCTTGTATTTATTGCTGACAATCCACACAGGTGCCATGGCGTATGCCACAGAACTGCTTTCCTTTGCCACAGCACAGTCCTCCTGGGATACCGTATCAAACCCATTGACGCTGTTATACAGGACATCTGCTGTTGTCTGGCGGATGCGGTTATCTGCATCTGGTATAGCCGCCTGGGCATCCACATCGTATTTATCTGCCACGTAACCAGCCAGATAGGTAGTAGTAAATGGTACCATCTTGCTATAGTCATAAGGCTCAATGCTTTGCATAAAGGTGTTATCCATATCCTCACTGCCATCTACAGGCACCCGGTAAAAACTCATGGTGCCCCCGCGGGTACAGCGGAAATGGTCAGTTTCTGTGATGGTATTGTCACCATCATCCCATACTCTGGAATTAGTAGCAGAATACTGGGCCCTTCCTTCTACATCTGCATCGAAAAGCCAGAATGGCACATACATGCCCTGTATTTTCTCTACCCGGCTGGACGCAGTGAAATCCTTTGGCAGCAGGAATTTGCCTTTGCAGAATTCATCCATAGCCTTCACTGCATCCTCTTTGGTTTTCTCAAAAGGAATCACATAATCAGGCTTTAAGCTGCCAGAAAACCGCCCAGGTACCATAGTGGCATTGCCACAGTAGCAGCACTGGGTAGCCATGGTATTTTCATCGCAAATCAGCTCCGCACCACAGCTGGAGCAGGTCATGGCCCTGAGAATTGCTGCTTCCTCAGGATCCCAGCTGCCACCGGCCTTCTCTGCTTCCCACTTCTGCTCCTTGGCCTCTTCCGTTTTGGCTGCCATTTCTCTTTCTGTAGCAAAAAGCTTATCCAGATCTGCTACAGAAAATTTGGTTTCGCAGTACTCACAGGTTATTTCATCGCCCTGTCCCGGCGTATAAGCCAAAGGACCACGGCAATTAGGACACTTGTAGCTTACAGACTCGTTTCCCATCCCATTCACCTCTTGTTAATAGAAAACATCCCTCTTAGAAATATTGTACTAGCAATCCCCTGTTATGCTCAGACAATATCATTATCATCAAATGGGTCACCACATTCTGGACAGAATTTTGGCGGATTGTGCGGATCCTCTGGCTCCCAGCCGCACTTATCGCACTTATAAAGCGGAGCACCTGCTGGTTTTTTTGCACCACATTCAGAGCAGAACTTGCCCTTGTTAACAGCACCGCAGCTGCAGGTCCAGCCTTCTGGGTCTGCTGGCTTAGGGCTGCCGCACTGAGCGCAGAACTTGCCTGTATTAGTAGCACCACAGGAGCAGGTCCAGGAACCAGCTGCTGGCTTTGGTTCAGGCTTAGGGCTGCCGCACTGGGCACAGAACTTGCCTGTATTAGTAGTACCGCAGGAGCAGGTCCAGCCATTTGCTGCAGGAGCAGGTGCCTGAGGCTGTGGCTGCACTGGCTGCTGTCCCATGCCAAAATTATTTGCCCCCATATTCATCCCCATCATGCCAGCATTCTGAGCCATGTTCATGCCCATAAAAGCCATAGCAGGGCCAGTGCTTTCATTCATAGCAGCATTTTCCATAGCCTCAGTCATGCCGCCAGCCATATATGCTGCACGCATGTTAGGGTTCATCAGTGTTGCACGGCTCTGATATTCCTTCAGCTTAGCCTCATCTTCATCGCTGGCCTTAATGGAGTTAATACCAAAATTAACGATTTCAATACCGCGATACTCAGACCACTTCTTGCTGAGAACCTCATTGAGGGAATCTGCCAGCTCCATGGTATGAGCCAGAATCTCATCGTACTCAATACGCATAGCAGAAAGCTTGGCAAAAGCAGGCTGCAATGCAGTTAAAAGCTCACTCTTTAACTGGCTGTCAATCTCATCACGGGTATATTCTCTTTCTACATTGCCGCAGATATTGGTATAGAAAAGAATTGGATTGGTGATACGGTAGCTGTACTCACCAAAGCAGCGCAGAGACATGGTCAGCTTAAAATTAATATCAGGATCTACTACCTTAAAAGCAATAGAATTTGGCGTGCCATATTTGTTGCCAATGATTTCCTTAGTATTAACGAAATAAACGCGCTGGTCCTGTCCAGGGTCACCTGTCCCATCGGCGTGATCGGGGTCATTTTTGAGTCCCGCCCGGACGCTCTGGTGCAGATC
>JAFPCE010000240.1 GCA_017390245.1 Selenomonadaceae bacterium | reverse complement strand
GGCACAGGTATCTCTCTACTAATTACATAGCAGCTTCTTCAACTGCATAAACGCTAACCTGACGGTTATAACGTCCCTTGCGCTCGAAAGCAACACGGCCAGCAATCTTAGCATAGATGGTATCATCCTTGCCGATGCCTACACCATTGCCAGGATGGAAATGAGTTCCTCTCTGACGAACGATGATGCTGCCTGCAGTTACAACTGTACCAGCCTGCTCCTTGACACCAAGACGCTTGGACTCACTGTCACGACCGTTACGAGTGCTGGATACACCTTTCTTATGTGCGAAAAGCTGTAAATCAAACTTGAACATCAGGGTTACACCTCCTGTATCACTGAAATACTAATTTCTTCAGGATCATACTCTCGTACATCATAGAGTCCGATGAGCATTGTCTCCAAAATTGCATCAGTTAATTCATCTGGCGCGCTCTTGAGCTTAACATGCAAGTCACCACTCGCTATGTCATATTTGACGTCACGATGTAAGTGCTGCCCTATACCCTTAAGAGCGGTTTGTGCTAATGACGAAATCCCGGCACAAACAATATCACTGCCATATTCTCCATGGTGGCCACGGATATCATAGCCAGATATTCTGCCTTGGGAATTGCGATAAATCTTTATCTCAATCATTTTAAAATAAGTTTAAATCTTAAGCCTCGATCTTCTCGATAACAACCTTAGTGAATGGCTGACGATGACCCTGACGCTTACGATAGTTGGACTTAGCCTTGTACTTGAAGACCAGAATCTTCTTGTCCTTGCCCTGAGCCTCTACCTTAGCAGTAACCTTCGCGCCCTCAACAACTGGCTTGCCTACAACAACACCGTCTTCCTTTACTACGGTCAGAACCTGATCGAAAGTAACAACAGCGCCCTCTTCAGCCTCCAGCTTCTCAACAGTGATAACGTCACCCT
Organism: Selenomonadaceae bacterium; assembly: GCA_017390245.1. Taxonomy (GTDB): domain Bacteria; phylum Bacillota; class Negativicutes; order Selenomonadales; family Selenomonadaceae; genus Anaerovibrio. The sequence goes on along the minus strand of JAFPCE010000240.1, from coordinate 1,833 downwards.
CAGCAACCTTATACTGCTTGCCGCCTGTCTTAATAATAGCGTACATTCTTTTACACCTCCCTGTATTAGTACTCGCCAACTACGGTACAGCATAGCTGTTTTTAACCTCATTGTGCGGTTGGGGAAAGCACACTTATAGTGCACTCACATTGACATAGTTTATCATTGATTTATGGGTATGTCAATATATTTTTCACCAAAATTTACTCAAATTGTACAGAATTTTTTCTTATACAAAGATGTACTTCAGCACGAAGATAACAGCCAGTACATAAACTACAGGGCTGATGGTCTTCTTGCTGGCAGCACCAGAGCAGACATTGATAATAACATAAGAGATAACGCCCATAGCAATACCCTCAGAAATGGAATACATGAAAGGCATAGCAATAGTAGCGATATATGCAGGAACTGCCTCAGTGATATCCTCAAAGTCAATGCGCATCAGGCTGCTAACCATGAGGAAGCCCACAACGATAAGTGCAGGAGCAGTTGCAAATGCAGGAATAGCTAAGAAAATTGGTGCCAGCAAAAGGCTTGCCAGGAAAAGTACAGCACTGACAACAGAAGTCAGACCAGTACGGCCGCCCACACCTACACCAGAGGAGCTCTCTACGAAGGTAGTAACGGTAGAAGTACCCAGAACTGCACCAACAGAAGTAGCAACGGAGTCAGAAATCAGCGCGCCCTTAATCTTTGGCAGGCGGCCATTCTCATCCAGCATGTTAGCCTTGGAAGCAACACCAATCAAAGTTCCCAGAGTATCAAACAAGTCTACGAACATGAAGGTGATGATAATAGTCAGGAAGTTAAAGGATGCCAGCATGCTGAAGTCCATCTGCATGAAGGTAGGCGCTAAGCTAGGAATAGCAAAGTTGCCAAAATGAGGCATTACAGAGAACATACCCATTTCAGGGTTTGGAATGTAAACGCCAGTAGCCTCGCAGATCATACCAGCCATCCAGGTAGCAATGATACCCCAGAGGATACCGCCTGGAACCTTTTTAACCATTAAAATAGCGATTAAGAGAGTGCCCAGCAGTGCTAAAAGTGCGCCAATACCAACAGTGTGGAAGGAGCCATCCAGCAAAGCGGAACGGAAAGGATAAAGGCTGACCAGAGTTGGACCAGCTACAACGATTTTTGCATTCTGTAAACCGATGAAAGCAATGAAAAGACCGATACCGCTGGTAACACCATACTTCAGTGCAGGTGGAATACAGTTAAAGATTGCTTCACGGACCTTAGTCAAAGAAAGAATAATGAAAATAATACCTTCTACAAATACAGCTGCCAGAGCTACCTGCCAGGAATAACCCAGCTGTCCGCAGACAGTATAAGCAAAGAATGCGTTGAGGCCCATACCAGGAGCCAGAACGAATGGATAGTTGGACAAGCCAGCCATCAAGAGAGTACCAACGCAGGCACCAATAGCAGTAGCTGCAAAAACTGCACCAGCATCCATGCCAGTAGCGCCTAAGATGTTAGGATTAACTGCTAAGATGTACGCCATGGTCATAAATGTAGTGATGCCGGCGAGAATCTCAGTGCGCACGTTAGTCCCGTGTTCCTTTAGATGAAAAATTTTCTCTAAAGTCTCATTCATGAGTATATCCTCCTCCAAAAACAAGTGATGCACCGCCTGGCAGTACATCTCCCTAAAAATAAAAAATTTCCACCAGCTTCTGATTATTTCACCGATGAAAACTCACACAGATATACTATATTATTTTCTCTAAATTTGCAAGGTATACATAAAAAGCAAAAATTATTTTCTTGTATGATAACAAACATATTTTCCCTCTTCGCCACATATCAGCACCTCTTTCTATC
>JAFPCE010000239.1 GCA_017390245.1 Selenomonadaceae bacterium | reverse complement strand
TCCTGGCTAAGGCACCAGCTGAGGTTGTAGCTGGCGAGCAGGAGAAGCTGAAGGGCTATCAGGAAAAGCAGGACGCTGTGAAGGCACGTCTTGAGTACTTAAAGACTATTTAAAAAACAGAAGGGAACTGTGGTTGCAGTTCCCTTTTTTGGTAAATTATATAGGCTTGTGGCTCTTTTGAGCGTAGTGCTGAAAATGAACCTATTAAATGATTAGCAAAGATAGATTTTACAGGAGATAAAGTTATGAATTATCAGGAATCGCTGGCATATCTGGATGAGCTGAATGTTTTTGGCATCAGCCTGGGACTGGTGCGGATTGAAAAGCTGCTGGAGCTTATGGGCAATCCCCAGAATGATTATAAAACCATCCACGTTACTGGCACTAATGGCAAGGGCTCTGTTTCTGCCATGGTAGCTAGTACCTTAAAGGCTGCGGGCATCAGCTGTGGCCTCTATATTTCCCCTCATTTAGAGTCCTATACGGAGCGCATCCAGATTGATGGCCATTGGTGCAGTGAGGATGAGTTTGCTACAGCCTTGACTGTGGTGAAGGATTTATGTGAATTTATGAAGGGGGCGGGAGATGAGCAGCCTACCCAGTTTGAGGTGATTACAGCTGCTGCTTTCTGGCTCTTTAAAAAGAAGGGCGTGGAATACGCTGTTATTGAAGTGGGGCTGGGGGGTCTGTTAGATTCTACCAATGTCATTGTGCCAGAGGTTTCTGTTATCACCAATGTCACCTTTGAGCATGGAGATAAATGCGGTGGTACACTAGAAGGAGTGGCAAAGCACAAGGCTGGTATTATTAAAGAAGGCGTGCCTGTAGTAACAGGTGCCGCCGGCATGCCACTGGATATTATTAAAAAGACTGCACAGGAAAAGCACAGCCAGATATATGTTATGAATGAAGATTTTTCCGGGGAGGCACTGCGCCCTCTGGCTCAGCTTTCCATTCCCCCTGCGCTGGGCATGACTGCAGCGGGTCAGGCAGACAGAAGCTTTACAGATATGCAGATAGAAGCCCTTGCTAAGCTGCCCATGACTCATGTAGCGGGAGAAAACCGCCAGCTGGTGGCTTTCCATGGCAATGGTGCTGTGCTGGGCAATATGGATTACCGTCTGGCACTTTTAGGTCTCCATCAGGTGGGAAACAGTGCCCTGGCTGCATCTGCTGTTATGGTACTGGCAGAAAATGATCTGCGCTTAACCCAGCGGGCTATTAAGCGTGGCATGGAAAATGTGAAATGGCCTGGGCGGTTTGAATTAATGGAGGGATATGCGCCAAAGCTTTTAATTGATGGTGCTCACAATCCAGCTGGCATTGAAACCTTGCGGAAAAGCCTGGATTATTATTTCCCTGGGGAAAAAAGAATTTTTGTTTTTGGTGTGCTCCATGACAAAGATTATCGGGAAATGTTCAAAATTTTGCTTAAACCAGATGATATCCTTATCTTAACAACACCGGAATCAGACAGGGCAGCTAATCCCCTGGAGATTATTGAGCTGCCTGAGGTGGCGCAGAAGGAGGCGGTGGCAGAGCCAGAAGAGGCTTTAAAGCGTGGCATAGAGCTGGCAAAGGAACTGGATAGTGAGGAGAGGCCTGCTATGACTATCTGTGCGGGGTCACTGTATCTGATTGGTGCACTAAGGAGCATGATAGTAAAAAATAAGAGGAATTAGAAGCTTTTATTTATGCAATATGTCTGTGCTGTGGTTTGCAGGAGTCTGGATAGGGGATAAAAATATTTTTAGCCAGATAAACAGGGGATTTTTGGCATAGGCATAGAATTATATCAACTGAGTAATTTTTCATTTACTTTTAAGCATAGTGGGACCTTTATCATAGGATTTTAATCTTTGAGGATTATTATAAAGCTAGTAAAAATGTCCAGGCTGGTTAGATGATTAGTACTTATTTTCAAGAGCCATGAAGAATGGGGCTATAGACTATAGGGCTCATGCAACCAGAACAGGGCAGAATATGTTATTAATTTACTGAGGGGGATATATATGAAAAAGCTTATTGTTATGTTAACCGCATTGTTTATGGTGGCTATGAGCTGTGTGGCTTTTGCTACCGACTTATCTGGCAATACCATTACTGCCGACGGCTATGGCCAGCTGGGACAGGCTGCACCAATGGGTTACCGTGCTGCAGTGCTGGATGCCCAGCGTAACCTGTTAGAGCAGGTAAAGGGTGCTCAGATTACTGCCGACACTACTGTAGAAAATATGGTTACTACCAGTGATGTTGTCCGCAGCCGTGTTACTGGTCTGGTACGTGGTGCCCAGATTGTGGTCAAGGAAAAGACTGCTGATGGTTATCATGTAGTACTGGAGATGCCTGTATATGGTGCTGGCTCTCTGGCAGAGTCCGTAATGCCACAGACTACCCAGCAGTATTATGGCAGCAGAGTTCCTGTACAGGCACAGCCTTCTGGCCCTGCAACTGGCACTTACACTGGTGTTATCATTGACTGCTCTGGCATGGGCTTAAGCACCGCTATGGCTCCTGCTATTTTCACTCCTGACCATCAGGTTGTATATGGCCTGGAGAGCTTCAGCCGTTCTGAGGCTGTGAACCGCGGCTATGTTGGTTATTCCAAGAGCCCTTATACTGGCGTAGAGCGTGCTGGTGCTAATCCTCTGATTATCCGTGCTATTGCTATTGACCGTTATGTCAGCCCAGTAGTAAGCGCGGCTGATGCAGGCAGAATCCTGGCAGAGAGCCAGGTAACAGGCTTCTTAGCAAAGGGTAATGTAGTATTCGTAAGATAAATTGCCAGCTGGGATGAAAAGATTTTTAGCAGATTTTATTAAAATTTTTTAATGGATTAGTAAATGCATTAGGATGGGTTGATGGGTATGAGATTATTTGGGAAAGGAATAATTGCAAAGACAGCTGCCTTAGCTGTGGCCATTACTTTTGGCTGTCAGTTTATAGCTCCGGCGAAATATCTGCCAGAGGCTTTAGCGCCAGCAAAAGCGGAGGCCTTCAGCTTAGGCGGCTTTATTGGCGACCTGCTGATGGGTGCAGCCAGGCATACGGTTATCCTCTGTACTACCAGAGCTATGATTTGCCGTCTGCAGGCTTACAATGAGGCAGTAGCCCTTACCCACGATCCAGCCTTTGAACGTACTGCTTCTAACGAGGCTGTGTTAGCCGCTATGCGTAACACTGCCTCAGCGGGCAGTAATGTTAATCTGGCAGCCTTGCAGGAAGAGACAGATAAGCTGAGAATAGTTGATGGTGCAGAAATTGATAAGCGCCTGCAGGGCCTGGATGCCAATGATGCTGTTGTCAGGGAGAAAATGATAAATATAGGCAAGCTCATAGGCCAGGCTGACCACTGGTCGGGTATTGCTTATGCAGAGACAGCAGCCTTATATTTGTCCAGGGATTCCAGTGACAGGAACCTGGCAATAGTAGCAAGTGTCATTATTGGCGTGGAGCGTGGTATAGCTGAAAGGCTCAGCCCGGTACATAAGCGCATCAAGACATTGATTCCAAAGAAGGAAATGCACATGTCTAAAAAGGAAATTAAGCAGTTAGGTAAGGAAATTACTAAGGAATAAGCTAGCAGCAATGGAGCAGGCTGGCGCAATGATGAAAATCACGGGCTATGCCGGAGTGATTTTGCCGGGGGAATATCCGGACTGGACTTTGCCATGGAAGGCAAATATATATGATTGATTATTGGCAGATGGTGGTGGAGCTATGAATTTATGGCGAATAACAGGGACGTTTTTTAGCAAGCTTTTGACTGTGGCATTAGTTATGATGGTTTTATGTACCATGTCCCAGGCAGATGCTGCTAAGAAGGAAAAACCACAGGTAATATGGTCACCAAATATTTTTTCCTTGCAAAAGGATGATATGCTTTTGAATTATCCTGGGGTCAAGGACAAGATTATTCATGCAATTAACAGGAAATTAACGGAGCTGGAGCAAAAGGACAAGCTGCCTTTTACCTTAAAGACCAATTCTGAGGCCAGCTCCTTAAATGATATTTATGTAGGTAACGATGTGGCGCTGATTCCGCTGGTGGTGATGGACAGTACCTTTGACAGAACCTTCCATTCTGTTAACGGCAATACCTATTATGCTACCTGTATTAACAGCGGGCTGTGCCTCATGCTGTGCAGTATGGAGGAAAATACAGACCCAAGTATGGAGACTAATGTCAGCTTCCGCATGCTGGGCATGATTCCTCTCTACACCCAGACCTGGCTGGGCAATCCTAAGGTGGAGAAAATCGACAAGCCTATAAAGGACAGCGTCAAGGCTGCTGCCTTTGCCCAGATAACAGCTGACACTGTACAGCGGTATCTTGATTTTAAGTCACAGAAAAAGATTTTGAAGAATCTGGAGGAGAAGCTTACTACTGATGAAACATATCAGGTAACTGATGTCAGAATCAGTTCCAAGAAGGCAGCTGCTTTATTTGCTGACAGCCAGCAGGACCTGGATATGCTGAAAAGCACTACCGCTTATTTTTTTACTGGCGCTTATCAGCAAAACAGCAAGAAGATTTTATTGCCACCAAATGTAGCAGCTAGCAGCAACGTATCTGAGGATGTAGTGGACAATATTTCTTCCCTGCATATTGATAGTAATATTGGTGATACCAATCTGCTGCTGCCACAGGCAAGAAATAAGATTACCCTGGATATTACAGGCTTTAACTTTGGTGAGGTCCATGATAAGACCGCCAATGAACTGGTAAAGAACACTATTTACAAGGGCTGGCTGGCTCATTCAGGCATTGATGGCAAGCCACCGGTGGAGCTTTCTACAGAGCTTCTGGTAAAGACTGTGCGCAATGATGAATCTGCTGTGGAAATGAGCGAAAAGGATTTGTGTATGGATTTAATGACAGCTCTGGCTCAGGATTTAGGCAATAAAAAATAAGTGCAGGGCACTGAGGTGATGGGAATGAATTTTGGGAACAGAATAAGGTCATATTTGATGGCTGTGGTGCTGGCGGCAGCTGTTACTATGCCAGGAATGGCCAGTGCAGAAGTGGTGGAAGGCCAGGCGGTGATAGGATCTGCTGGTGTGGAGGCCGCCCTGGAGGCAGCCAAGCACGATGCCATGCGCAATTACGTGGAGCAGCAGGTGGGGGTAAAGGTTTCTGCTACCACTGAGGTGGAAATGGGCCGTGTGGTTCGTGATAATATTGTGGCTCATTCCGATGGTTACGTGCAGATAAAGCAGATTGTGAGCCAGGAGATTCTGGGAGATATAGCTGTAGTCCGGGTGGATTTGGAGGCTAGTCCGGTAATGCTGGATACGGCTATCAGGGATGTAAAGTCCAGGTTAGAGATGCTGTCCAGTACCAGTAACAGCTATGGCGTTGCTGTGGCCATTACTGGCTTTGACGAAAATGGCAATCCCAAGAATAACAGCTATCTGAACAATCTGGTAGCCATGAAGATGCAGGATAAGGGCTTTATAACCGTTTCTGCTGATGCAGTAAGAGCCTATATGGAGGCTCATCCCAATATGGAGGATATGGGAGTCAGTGCTGAGGTAAGGCGCATTGGCCGCAACACCCGTACCGAGGAAAACTCTCTTTTAAGAGGCAGCCTTTCTACCAAGGAAGCTATTCGTGAGTCTGGCTATTTTAAGGTGAAGGTGCTGGGACAGTTTGAGCTGGTAGGCTACGATTCCAATCTCCAGAGCAATTATGCCGAGTACTTTACTGCTGTGGATAAGAACCTGGTGGAGGCAGAGCGCAAGGCGGAAGAAATGGCTGTGGCAGCTGCTGTGGATGTACTGGGGCAGAAGGCTTTAAAGACGGAGCAGACAGTGAACCGCGGTGGCGAAAAGCACTTGAAGCTGACCTTGAATTTTGCTGGCATTGCTGACAGAAATCTGCAGCGGCAGGCTGTTTTAGATGGCCTCCAGCAGGCTCATTGCCGGGTATTGAGAAGCAGCTTTAATAATGCAGGTATGTTTAAGGTATTTGTAGATGCTGCAGGCTATGAAACCACAGCTGATTTGCAGGATGAGGTGCTGAGAAATATAGCAGGCTTGTTAATTGGCAATACCAATGAAGCCACTGCAGGCAGTACCCAGCTTTACTTTAGTTTTTAATTTAGCAATACAATATTTCTAAAGGGGAAGGATGTTATTTATGAGAAAGATATTTAGCGTTTTGCTGGCAATGTGCATGCTGGCAGTAAACAGTCTGGTAATGGCTGCTACTGATATCAGCGGCGGCGTAATTACTGCTGAAGGTATTGGTGCGGCAGGACAGGCAACTCCCCTGGGCTACAGAGCGGCTCAGATGGATGCGTACCGCCAGCTTTTAGAGCAGACCAATGGGGTGCAGATTACAGCAGATACCACTGTAGAAAATTATGTAACTACCAGTGATGTTATCCGCTCCAGAGTAAGCGGCCTGGTAAGAGGTGCGCAGGTTGTTAATAAGTTCAAGGACAGTGACGGCTTTTTCCATGTGGTAATAGAGCTGCCTGTATATGGCGGTGGGGCTTCTTTAGCTGCAGCAGTTGTGCCACAGGTACAGCAGGTTCCTTTTAAAGCACCAAGTGATATCATTCCTGTAAATAACAGCCTGGCTAATAAGCCTATGACCTTGCCAGCCCATGAACCGGTGGCAGAGGCAGCTGTAAATGAGCCAGTTGTACAGACTCCTATTATCCGTGCTCCAGAGCCAGCAGTGCAGACTCCATCTGTGCAGGCACCAGCTGTTCAGGCACCTGCAATGCAGCAGGCACCAGCAGTACAGGCACCAGCTGTGACCCAGCCACAGGCAGTTACTCCAGCTAAAGCAGCTAGCGCAGCTAACTATCAGGCTGCTGGTAACTATACCGGCGTTGTAGTAGACTGCTCCGGCATGGGCTTGCAGTCTGCAATGGCTCCAGCAGTATTTACTCCAGACCATAAGGTTGTCTATGGCTTAGAGAACTTCAGCCGTGATGAAGTAGTTAGCCATGGTTACGTAGGCTACAGCAAGAGCTTAACCTCTGGTCTTGACAGAGCAGGCAGCAACCCGCTGGTAGTAAAGGCTGTCAGCATTGACTGCTTCTGCAATCCTGTAGTATCCGATGCCGATGCTGCTAAGATTTTGGCTGAGAACAAGGCTAACGGCTTTTTAGCAAAGGGCAGCATGGTATTTGTGAAGTAATTATCCCGTAATGGGAATTGATAAAAAGTGAGCACCTGCTTGCGGCTGCTGCCACAGGGGGCTTAGTAAGATGGTTTTCAGGAGAATTGTTATGAGATTGATTGCTGTAATTGGTGCTATACTGGTGAGCCTCTGTATCCTCCTCAGCCCACAGGGGCTGCCAGTGGCACAGGCAGCAGAAAATAATAATAGTGCCATTTCCGTACTTATCCGGGGAGAAGGAGCAGGCAGCAGCCAGGCGGTGGCAGATGGCCAGAAAAAGGCAGTATACAAGGTATTGTCTCATATCATCAGGCCATCCCAGGATCCTGGCAGCACCTTTTGCCAGCTTCTGGCAGAGTATAACAGCTATGTGGTCAGCACTCAGGTGAAAAAAGAAGAAAAGCACGCTGGCCATGTGGATGCACTGCTGGAGGTAGTGGTTAATGGCCAGGCTCTGCAGGATAAGGTTAATGCAGGTCTTGCTGTGAAGCAGGAGGAAAATGCAGATATGCCTGTAACTTTTCTTTTACGGGTAAAGGGAGCAGAAAATGCTGCCATGGCAGCCAGCTGGGTAAAAGACAGCTGCGGTACCAGCTTCCAGCGGTTAGGCTTTGATTCTGTGGCCTCTGATGAGGCGGACAGCTATATGCTGCGGACCTTGAATGTGCCTTATGATGCTTATATTCAGGTGATGAACAACAAGCTGCAGCAGGAGTTTGTTGATGTGACCTTTGCCGTGGTAGGGGAGATTCAGATGGAGACCGTCAGCCAGGATCAGTGGGGCGTATCGGAATCTGCTCATGTGAGGGCACAGATGGTTGATTTGCTAAGTAACACCATTATTGGTGAAATTGAAGAAAATTATGATATGCGGGGCAGCGATGTGGTGAATGCTCAGCAGCTGGTTTTGCAGAAGGCGTCCCTGGATATTTCCGAGGTTCTGGCCCGTAAAACCATAGATTATTGGACGAAGAAGCAGGGGTAATAAATTATGCTGAAGAAAAAATGCTTATTGCTGTTAACCAGCCTTTTTATCGCAGGAGGCACTGCAAGCTATTGCCATGCCCAGGTTTATAGCCAGCCTGCTAATGATACACCAGTGCTTTATGGGGAAAATAACCAGATAGTCCAGCCAGTGAGAGTTGTGGCGGAGGCTACTGGTGCCAGTGAGCAGGATGCTATAGCCAGTGCCAAAAGACAGGCAGTAGAAAGCCTTATTACCAAGCTGATAAGCAGCAGTCAGTACAAACAGCAGGTTTACCAGCTGGCTTATTCCTTTGATAAATACGTTATTGCCTGCCACGTCAGCCAGAAGGATGATGTGGCCAATGGTGTAGCAATAAAGACCAAGGTGGATATTTACCAGGAGCTGCTGGAAAGTGATATGGGAAAATACAAAATTGTCATGGCACCAAAACCAGCAGCAAAGCCAGCGCCAAAGGTTAATAATGGCAAGGTTAACAACCGCAATCAGGCCCAGGCAAATCAGCAGGCTAATAACAACAGCCAGCAGAAAGGTATCCAGCCAAGAGAGCTGCGGGAGCTGAAGCTGAAGGCAGGGCTGGTGCTGAGATTGCAGGCTCAGGGCTGCACTGATAACGACCAGAAGATGATGGAACGGGAATTTAGCAAGCTGTGCCAGCAGGAGGGACTGGAGGTTATGAGCCAGCCAGCTATAACCCAGCAGCTGGACATCAACAAAAACATCACCTATGCTGGACTGCCAGCCATTATGCTGCCTGTAGCTAAGGACGTGTACACCGATGCAGATATCATCATTATCGGCCAGATAGAAGCAGAAGGAGCAAAGCTTCAGGCTATAGATGCCAAAACTGGCAATAAGCTGGGAGAATGTGATATGGAGTCCGATATGGACATGAGTACCATTACCCTAACTGCTGCTAAAGAAATAACCGAAAAAATAGCTCAGAGCTATGGTGTGGCAGTGCGCAGAGGCATGGACAGAGGCAATATGGTATAAGCCATTGATAAGAGCTATGCCCTATAGCGTGTACATGGAATGATTACTGGTGTATCATGCCTGTCATGGTTTTCTCGTCTTACGTCTTTGACAGACAATAAATGATTTTATAAAAAGAAAATATGCTTTATGGAAAATGCTGCTGTTATGGCAGCATTTTTTTTGGTATTATAAAGAATAATGATATTGTGAAATTTTATCTGAAGCTATTGATAAACAAATAGGAGGATGTATGTCTTTTGAAATATTCCAAGGGCTGATGATTCCTTTTGCAGGGACGGTGCTGGGTTCTGCCTGTGTTTTCCTGCTGAAGGATAATCTGCCGGATAAGGTGCTGCGGTCTCTGACAGGCTTTGCGGCAGGTGTCATGGTGGCGGCTTCCATCTGGAGTCTTTTGATTCCGGCTATGGAGCAAAGCGAGGATATGGGGACCATGGCCTTTGTGCCTGCTGTGGCTGGCTTCTGGCTGGGGATTGGGTTTTTACTGTTTTTAGATCACATTATTCCGCATATTCATGCAGGCAGCCAGGAACAGGAAGGACCTCACTGCAGTTTGTCCAAGCGGTTTATGATGGTGCTGGCAGTGGTGCTGCATAATATCCCAGAGGGCATGGCTGTAGGCGTTGTTTACGCTGGCTGGTATACAGGCAGTACAGAGATTACTATAGCTGCAGCTATGGCCCTTTCCATTGGTATTGCCATCCAGAATTTCCCTGAGGGCGCTATTATCTCCCTGCCTCTGAAGGCTGACGGAGCCAGTACAATGCGTTCCTTTGCGGCTGGTGCACTGTCTGGTGTAGTAGAGCCTGTGGCAGCTGCGCTGACTATTATCTTTGCTGCCTGGGTGATTCCAGCCTTGCCAGTGCTGTTATCCTTTGCAGCTGGTGCCATGATGTATGTAGTGGTGGAGGAGCTGATTCCTGAGATGTCTCAGGGAGAACATTCCAATGTAGGAACTATCTTTTTTGCTGTGGGCTTTACCTTGATGATGACACTGGATGTGGCACTGGGGTAAGTTGTTTATCCCTCCCACCCGCCCATTAAAGCTTCGCTTTATAATGATGAAATTAAAACAGATATTATTATAGTTATCAGGAC
>JAFPCE010000238.1 GCA_017390245.1 Selenomonadaceae bacterium | reverse complement strand
ATTTGAACGAAAAATTTTTTGAAAGAGGGTTTTATTTAGTGCGTGAGTCCTTTAATTCCCTCTTAGGCTTTATTCTGGTTAGTGCCGGCTGTGCTATTGGTATTGGCAATGTGTGGCGCTTTCCTTTCGTAGCTGGTGAAAATGGCGGCGGTATTTTTGTTTTGTTTTATCTGGCGTTTTTGCTGCTGATGGGTCTGCCTGTTATGACCATGGAGCTGGCAGTAGGCAGGGCAGCCAGGCAGAGTGCTGTCAGTGCTTTCCGCAAGCTGACTCCGGATAAACCACTGTGGCAGCTGGAGGGTTGGGGCTCTCTTTTAGGCTGCATAGTTTTGATGCTGTATTACACTACTGTATCTGGCTGGATGCTGGCATATTTCTATAAGTTTATTTCTGGCAGCTTTGCCAGCGGCATGGACACTGAAGCTGTGGCAGGTATCTTTGGCAGCCTGCTGGGCAGCCCTGGTGAAATGACCTTCTGGATGGCTCTGACTGTAGTACTGGGCTTTGTTATCTGCAGCTTTGGCCTGCAAAAGGGCTTAGAGCGGGTTACTAAATTCATGATGTCTGCTCTTCTGATTTTGATTGTGGTGCTGGCAGGCCATTCCCTGACCTTAGATGGTGCTGGGGCAGGCATGGAGTTCTTTTTACTGCCTAATTTTGAGGCTGTAGAGAAGATTGGCCTTGACAATGTAATTACTGCAGCTATGGACCAGGCCTTCTTTACCTTATCTCTGGGCATTTCTGCCATGGCTATTTTTGGAAGCTACATGGACAGAAGCCGTTCCCTGACTGGTGAGTCTGCCCGTATCTGCTGCCTGGATACCTTCGTGGCTGTTATGGCGGGTGTTATTATTTTCCCTGCCTGCTTCTCCTTCGGTGTACATCCTGATGCAGGTCCGTCTCTGATTTTTGTCACTTTGCCAAATGTTTTTGTTAACATGTCTGGCGGTATGATCTGGGGCGCATTGTTCTTCCTGTTTATGAGCTTTGCCAGCCTGTCTACTGTACTGGCTGTATTTGAAAATATTCTGGCTCTCTTTATTGACACCTTTGGCTGGAGCAGAAAAAAGGCAGTTGTTTTCAATTTTGTGCTTATCCTCATTGGCAGCATGCCATGCGTTTTAGGCTTTAACCTCTGGAGCGATGTCACCATCTTCGGCAAGGGTGTGCTGGACGCTGAGGATTTCCTGGTTAGCAATATCCTGCTGCCTGGGGGCTCTCTGGTATATCTTTTGTATTGTGTTACCCACTATGGTTGGGGCTTTGATAATTATATTAAGGAAACTAACGCTGGCGATGGTGCGAAAATGCCAGTATGGCTGAAGCCATATCTGCAGTATGTGCTGCCAGTTTTGCTTTTGTTCATTTTTATTAATGGTTTACTGTGATAATTACAAAAATATTTCGGCAGGCTATGTAAATAGTCTGCTATTTTTTGTGCTGAAAATGGCTGTGTAACAAGCAAAGCCTTGTGCCACAAGGGATGCAAGTGTGTAAAATTGGTTTTGTATTTTTATGTACATTGTATTCGGATAAATGTCTACTGAATACATATTTTTTTTATAGAAAAAACATTGACATGTGTAAACTTGTAACGTATAATAACAACATTAGTTAACAGGGGACAGGTTCGTACCCTGCAGACAAGCTAATAATGGGAGGAATGAAAATGTTTTTTAGCAAGAAATTACGTTTAGCAAGTGCACTTTTAGGTGTAGCTATGCTGGGCTCTGTTTTTGCTGGCTGTGGCAATGACAAAGCTGCTAGTGATGAGATTAAGGTCGGCGTTAACATTGAGATGACTGGTAACCAGGCTAACTATGGTAATGCAGGCTTAGAGGGTATCCGCTTAGCTATCAAGGAAGCTAACGAGGCTGGCGGTATCAACGGCAAGAAGATTACTCTGGTTGAGGCTGATAGCAAGTCTGAGGCTGCTGAGGCAGTTAACGCTGCAACTAAGCTGATTTCCGATGACAAGGTACAGGTTATCCTTGGCCCTGCAGTAACTGCAAATGTTATTGCTGAGTCCCAGGTAGCAACTGACAACAAGGTTCCAGTTATCGGCTTTGCTGCTACTAACCCAGATGTTACTGTAGAGAATGGCCAGGTTAAGCCTTTCATTTTCCGCAGCTGCTTCATTGACCCACAGCAGGGTACTGTAATGGCTAAGTTTGCTACTAAGGAATTAAAGGCAAAGACTGCTGTTATGTATATTGATTCCAGCTCCGACTACTCCAAGAGCTTAGGCAAGGTATTTAAGGAGACCTTCGAGGCTGCTGGCGGCAAGGTGCTGATGGAAGAGTCCTTCTTAGCAAAGGATCAGGACTTTAAGGCTGCTCTTACCAAGTTAAAGACTGCTAATGCAGATGTTATCTTCGTTCCAGCTTACTATGAGGAAGTTGGCAAGATTGTTAAGCAGGCTCGTGAGCTTGGTATTACCTGCCCAATGCTTGGTACTGATGGCTGGGATGATCCAAAGGTTGCAGATATTGCAGGTGTAGCAGCACTGAACAATACCTTCTTCTCCACTCATTACTTCTCTGAGGACCCAGGTGCAAAGAGCTTCATCGATGCTTTCACCAAGGAGTATGGTCATGCTCCTAACGTATTCGCAGCTCTCGGCTACGATGCAGGCAAGCTCTTAGTTGATGCTTTGAAGCGTGCTAACAGCACTGATCCTGAGGCTATCCGCAAGGCTATTGAGGAGACCAAGGATCTGCAGGTAGCAACTGCAAAGATTACCATGGATCCTGCAACTCATAACCCTATTAAGGATGCTATCATCATTGAGAACAAGGATGGCAAGTACACCTTCAAGGGCAGAATTGCACCAACTAAGTAATTTAGTAATTTAATTATTACAAACCAATTTAGTACATAAGTGGCAGACGTCACATAGTTTACGGGAAGGGCCGCATACATGTAATGCGGTCCTTTCTTGTGAACTAATTGGTGAGAACGTGGACATGTGTCATTTTAATCTGTTATAATAATTATTTGTCACAGGATTATTCTTTTCGTGAGGATGGCCTGTGTTTAGGTTTTTGCCAATAAATTTTATTTTTCGGCATCATTTTTATTATTTTTTTTAGATAGGGGGAGCTTTTATGGAATTTACGCATCAAATAGTTCAGCAGCTCATTAACGGCGTGTCACTGGGCAGTATCTATGCGTTGATTGCTTTAGGCTATACCATGATTTATGGTATTATCAAGCTGATTAACTTCGCCCATGGCGATATTTACATGGTGGGCGCCTACATCGGCTTTTTCGTTGTAACCCGTATGGGTCTTTCTGTGGGAGCGGCATTGCTGATTTCCATGGTGGTAACTGGTCTTTTAGGTATGCTGGTAGAGAGGCTGGCTTATAAACCGCTGCGCCATGCGCCTAGAATTTCCGTATTGATTACAGCTATCGGTGTGTCCTTCTTCCTGGAGTATGCTACTATGTATTTTGTAACACCAACTCCAAGAACATTCCCAGATGTATTTGGCAATATGGCCATTAACCTTGGTCCATTTATCATCAATGCCCAGCAGCTGGCTATTATGGGCATCACTCTGGTGTTGATGATTCTCTTAACCTACATTGTCCAGAAAACCAAGCTGGGCAAGGCTATGCGTGCAGCATCTTATGACGTTGAGACTGCCCAGCTGATGGGTATTAACGCTGACAGGGTTATTTCCTTTACCTTCTGCATCGGTTCTGCTTTAGCTGCAGCTGCCGGTGTGCTGGTAGGTATTTACTACAACTCCATTGATCCTCTCATGGGTATCATGCCAGGCCTGAAGGCCTTCGTTGCAGCGGTATTAGGCGGTATTGGTATTCTGCCAGGCGCTGTGGCTGGTGGCGTTATTTTAGGTGTGATTGAGGCACTGGTTTCCGGCTTCATTTCCTCCACCTTCCGTGATGCAGCAGCTTTTGCTATTTTGATTCTGGTGCTTTTGTTCAAGCCATCTGGTCTCTTCGGCAAGAACACCAACGAGAAAGTGTAGGTGACAGTATATGAATGGAATGCGTAAAAATGATTTGATTATGCTGGCCCTGAGTCTCGTGCTTTTTGCTGTTGTCCAGGGGCTTATCAGCGCTAGAATGATTTCTTCCTTCTGGGAATTAAACTTGATTATTGTAGGCATTAACATTATTATGTCCGTCAGCCTGAATCTGATTAACGGTTATACCGGCCAGTTTTCACTGGGCCATGCAGGCTTTATGGCGGTAGGTGCCTATGTAGGTGTAGTATTAACTACTAATCTGCATCTGCCATTTGTGGTGGCTATTATCGCTGGTGCTATTGCTGCAGGTATCTTAGGCTTCCTTATTGGTATTCCTACCCTGCGTCTCCGTGGTGACTATCTGGCTATTGCTACTCTGGGCTTAGGCGAGATTATCCGTATCGTCATTATGAATGTGGATTATGTTGGCGGCGCAGCAGGCTTTAAGGGCATGACTCATCATACCAATTTTGCCTGGGTGTTCAT
>JAFPCE010000237.1 GCA_017390245.1 Selenomonadaceae bacterium | reverse complement strand
TACCAAGCATATTAAGATTTGGTCCATGCATAACAAGAATCTTCTTCATAGTACAAATTACTCCTTTTAAACATCCCTGCGCAGTATTGCATAAGGCTCCACAGGTGCAGTCATTTTCATTTTAATAATCTGCTGCGGATGAGGTGCCACATCTATTGGCTGGCCCTCCGCATCGTACATTTCTGTTATTTTCTGCCTGTACCCTTTGAGCTTAGGCTGGAAAATCTCGATTTCCTGGCCATTTTTCATATTATTCCGCTGCTCCACTGTCGCAAGACCAGTCTCTGCATCATAATCCAGCACCAGGCCAACAAAATCCGAGGTCTGTTCGTAGCTGGAAGAACCATAAATCTGATCCTTCTCCGTTGGCTTGCCATAATAGAAACCAGTAGTATAAGCTCTGTGGGAAACCTTCCCTAATTCTGCAATCCATTCATCCTTAATAGCAAAATTCTCCGGATCATTGCAATAGCTGTCAATAGCCTCTCTATAGGCCTTCACCACGCTAGCAGCATAATGGACACTCTTCATGCGGCCTTCAATCTTCAGGCTTTCCACACCGCTTTTTATCACGTCATCAATATGAGGCAGCAGGCACATATCCTTAGAGTTAAAAATATAAGTCCCCCGCTCATCCTCTTCCACAGGGAAAAACTGGCCAGGACGCTTTTCCTCCACCAGAGAATACTTCCAGCGGCAAGGCTGGGCACAGCTGCCACGGTTAGAGTCCCTGCCCGTCATATAATTACTCATGAGACACCGTCCGGAATAGGAAATACACATAGCACCATGGACAAACATTTCCAGCTCTGTACTGGTTTTCTCACGAATCTCATGAATTTCCTTCAGAGACATTTCCCTGGCCAGTACCACACGGCTGGCACCCATATCAGCCCAGGCATTAACTGTCACCCAGTTAGTATTGTTAGCCTGGGTACTAATATGCAGCTCAACATCAGGAGCATACTTTTTCGCCAGGGTAAATACGCCTAAATCAGCCACCAGAATAGCATCAGCCTTAATCTCATTAAGATAGGTCAGATAATCTGGCAGTGCCTCCATATCACTGTTATGAGGGAAAATATTAACTGTAACATAAACCTTTTTCCCTAAATTATGGGCAAACTCCATGGCTTCCTTCAGCTCTTCCCTGGAAAAATTCCCGCCAAAGGCCCGCAAGCCAAAAGCCTTGCCACCTAAATAAACAGCATCTGCACCATAAAGCAGCGCCATTTTCATTTTTTCCATATTACCAGCTGGAGCTAAAAGCTCTGGCTTTTTTATCATAATCTATCCTCCAGGTAAAATTACTTTGCAATTCTTTTGCTAACAGCCAGCCCATCACCATTTTCATAAATCTTAGTAACGTAGCCAGCATTTTCGCTAACCATATCAATGTACTCCCGCAGGCGTTTCACAATGGTCTTAAAGCGCCGGGGAGCTTCCACAGTACCCATGACATAGCCCCGGAACAGCACATTATCTGCCACTATCACAGCATTGCTGGTTAAATGCTCCTGTATTTTCCGGAAATAATCAGGATACTGCCCCTTAGCTGCATCAATAAAAACAAAATCATATTTGCCAGAAAGCTTTGTCAAAGCCTCACCAGCATCCCCTACACGAATCTCAATCTTATCTTTAAAGGGACTTCTGTCAATGTAGCCCTGGGCAATCTCAGCCCGCTCCTCACTAAGCTCCAGGGATGTAATCTCCACATCCTCAGCACTCTTAGAAGCAATATACAGGGCAGAGTAGCCAATAGCAGTACCAATCTCCAGCACCCTATGCGGCCTCTGCTCCTCCACAGCCTGCAGCAGCACACCTAAGCCCCTGCTATTAATAATCGGCACATGCTCAGCCTCACCAAAGGCCCGCATCTCCGCCAATAGTTCATCCAAATCTTCCAATCTCCCCATCATCTCACCCTGTTCACCACTTCCAAATGCTCATCATAAGTATTTGTATAGTGATTGTGCCCGTTTCTATCCGCCACAAAATACAAATAATCCGTATCAGCAGGATTCAGCACCGCCTCAATAGATGCCATGCCAGGGCAGGCAATAGGTCCAGGAGGCAGACCATAATGCTGATAAGTATTATATGGAGACTCCATCTTCGTATCCTCTATAGACACATCCTCCTTAGGAGCATCCAGCAGATACTGCAAGGTAGTATCCGTCTGCAAAGGCATATTAATAGCCAGACGCTTAAAGAAAACCTGGGCAATCATAGGCCTGTCCTCAGGGAAACGAGCCTCCTTTTCCACCAGCGACGCCAAAGTAATCAGCTCATAAATAGAAAGATGCTTTTCCTTAGCCTGCCGGCGCATCTCAGGTGTCAGCTTCCTGTCAAACTCATCTGCCATCTTCTGCATAATAGATTCAGGTGTAGCATCATTGCTGAAATCATAGGTATCAGGAAACAAAAAGCCCTCAATTCTATAATCAGCCTGAGGTACACTCTCAATATAATCATAAGGCGCAAAGGTTTTAGCCACCTTCAGGAACTCATCCTCATCCACAAGACCAGCTTCTGCAAAACGCTTAGCCATCTCCCTGACATTCAGACCCTCAGGAATAGTAACCCGCACAGCTGCAGTTTTGCCATTTAACAATATATTCAGGGCATCGCCCACATTCATATCCTTGTTCATAGCAAAGGTACCCACCTGAAACTTGCTGGCAGCACCATTAAGCTTTGTAGCTATCCAGAACTTGGTAGTAGAATCAATAACGCCCTTCTTCACCAGCAGCTTGCCAATATCATCAGAAGTCATGCCCTTAGCAATATGCACATACACAACCTCACCCTTAGCAGCCACATCCACATTGCCAGAGCCGCCAGAAACAGCCATAAAGCTATAACCCACAGCCACCACTACAAAAAGCAGCGCCACCACAGCCCCGGCAATAGACAGATAAACATGACGCTTAATCCTGCCAATAGTATCCGCATCAGCCCCGGGACCATAGCTGTAAAACTCCTCAAACCACTTTCCCAGCTTGCCTTTAAGC
>JAFPCE010000236.1 GCA_017390245.1 Selenomonadaceae bacterium | reverse complement strand
TGTGGTAAATAAAGTCAGCATTGAGAAGATTTTGCAGGGCATTGGCCTCACTTCCGTGGAAACAGTTAATCCGCTGGATTTAAAGGCTGCTGTTGAAGCAGTAAAGAAGGCTGACAGTCTGCCAGGGGTAAAGGCTATTATCTTTAAGTCTCCATGTATTGCTATTGTAAAGCCAGATAAACCATTAAAGGTTAATAGTGATAAGTGCATTAACTGCCGGAAGTGTATCCGTGAGATTGGCTGTCCTGGCCTCATTATCAAGGATAAAAAGGTTGTTATTGATACATCCCTTTGTACTGGCTGTGGTCTGTGCAGCCAGATTTGTCCAGTTGGAGCTATAGGAGGTGGCGACCATGAATAAAAATATCATCCTGTGTGGTGTAGGTGGCCAGGGTACCGTCCTTGCTTCCAAGCTGATTTCGGCGGCTGCCATGGCCAGGGGACTGTCTGTCTGCAGTGCTGAAACCATTGGCATGGCCCAGAGGGGCGGCAGTGTGTGCAGCTATATCAAAATCGGCAGCAATAGTGACTGCCCTATGATTGGCAGAGGCAGTGCTGATATGATTATTGCCTTTGAGCCTGGTGAAGCGGTGCGGATGCTGCCTTATTTGAAAAAGGGAGGCCAGGTGATAGTTAATTCACGTTTTGTGATGCCTGTAACGGCGGCGCTTAGTGGTTCAGACTACAATGGCACTAATATGATAGATTATTTACAGAAATACGTGGATAACCTGCTGGTGGTGGATACAGAAAAGGCCTGCGCTGAGCTGGGTTCTGCCAAGGTAGTAAATGTGCTTTTGCTGGGGGCTGCCCTTGCTACTGGTGCACTGGGGCTCACTGAAGAGGATATTAAAAAGGCTATGGAAAAGAAGGTTAAGGCGAAGTTCCATGAGCTTAATTACCGTGCTCTGGCCTATGGCGAAAAGCTGGTTAAATAATTGTCTGATTGATAAAGAAAGTATATGAGGGGTGCAGATTATGCAGATTAGTGAAAAGCAGCTGGCTCTGGTAAATGACAGAATCAAGGCTTTGATAAAGGCTGACAGCTTTTATGGGGAACGCCTGAAGGAAGCAGGCATTGAGTCTGTGGCTAGTGCTGAGGATTTTAATAAATTGCCATTTTCTGAGAAGAATGATCTGAGGGAGGCTTATCCACTGGGACTGATGAGTGTGCCTGAGGAAGAGATTGTGCGAATTCATTCTTCTTCTGGTACTACTGGCCTGCCTGTTATTATTCCTTATACCAAGAAGGATGTTGATGACTGGGCTACCATGTTTGCCCGCTGCTATGAGATGGCAGGACTTACCAACAAGGACAGGGTGCAGATAACTCCTGGTTACGGCCTGTGGACTGCTGGTATTGGCTTCCAGGCTGGAGTGGAGAGACTGGGGGCTATGTGCGTGCCTATGGGTCCTGGTAATACGGAAAAGCAGCTGAAGATGATGGAGGATATGCAGACTACTGTACTGTGTGCTACTTCTTCTTATGCACTGCTTCTGGCTGAGGAAATTGCGAAAAGGGGTATCCGCGACAAGCTGAAGCTGAAGAAGGGTGTTATTGGTTCTGAGCGCTGGGGCAAGAAGATGCGTGAGCGCATTTCTAAGGAGCTGAAGATTGAGCTGTATGATATCTATGGACTGACTGAGATTTATGGTCCTGGTATTGGCATTAGCTGTAAGTATGATAATGGCATGCATTACTGGGATGATTATATTTATATTGAAATCATTGATCCTGAGACCTTGCAGCCATTGCCTGATGGTGAGTGGGGTGAAATCGTCATCACTACTCTGGTGAAGGAGGGTGCGCCTCTCATCCGTTACCGTACTCATGATTTGAGCCGTATCATTCCTGGGGAGTGCCCTTGTGGCAGCAAGTTCCCACGTCTGGATATCATTGCTGGACGTACTGATGATATGATGAAGATTAAGGGCGTTAACGTATTCCCTAAGCAGATTGAGGAGATTTTGCAGGAGTTCCCAGAGCTTTCCAGCGAGTATCAGATTCGTATTTCTCATCTGGAGGGCAAGGATACTATGCGTATTTATGTGGAGACCAATGGTACTGTGGACTTCCTGGATATGGCAAGGCGTGTGGCTGAGAGGGTTAAGAGCCGCATAGGGTTTACACCGCTGGTGAAGGTGGTGGAGATTGGGCTGCTGCCTCGTAGTGAGAAGAAGACGAAGAGAGTGATTGATGAAAGATATCAATAAAAGGCATGAAGAAGGCGCTGGGTCCTGGGAGGTGAACCAGCGCCTTTTTATGGGGATATGTATTGGGGAGGGTATTAGCGTAAGCTTTGTGCGATTTCTTTTGCCAGCTTCTGTGCGTCTGCATCCCCTGCTTTAGAGAAGATGTCTACGCTCCACTAAGTGTACGTTTTCTGGTTTCATGAGTTCAGGGGTATTGTAGAGAACACTGATGAGGCTAACGTCCACGTTACTGCCACTGCCTTCTTTTGCTACCATATCCTTGATGAGAGCTGGGAACTGGCTTTTATCCATTGGTACTTCTGCATTTTTGATTTCAAATGGAACTGTGATGGATACCTCAGTTGCAGCGTCTTTGACTGTAACTGGCTTGGATTCTTCGGAGCAGCCTGTTAAGAGTACAGCCATCAGGAAGGTCAGTACCAGGGCCAGGATGCCATGGGTTTGGAATTTTTTCATGTGATTACCTCTTTTCTTTTGATAGTTAATACTTCTTTATTGTCTGCCAGTTTAAGGGGAACTGGCTGCAATACAAATTTGAAAAAGTTTATTATTTTGAGGTTTAGCAATTATATACTATAACATGAAAAATACACAAGTGTTTTTTCTGAAAATACAAAATTTTATTCAAAGAAATAAGTGTTGACAAGGTTTGCTGAAAATGCTATTATTACATCGTTGTGTGACGCAATAGCGGACCGCAGACAAGATGCCGAAGTGGCGGAATTGGCAGACGCACTTGACTCAAAATCAAGCGTAGTTACCCTACGTGCCGGTTCGAGTCCGGCCTTCG
>JAFPCE010000235.1 GCA_017390245.1 Selenomonadaceae bacterium | reverse complement strand
CGTTCTATCCATTCTGGAGGCTTGCGCTCCCCCAGGTTCCAATTCTGAATGGTCCTATATGGAGCTCCAAGCAGGTCAGCCAATTCCTTGATGGTAAGACCAGCCTCTTCCCGTGCCTTTTTGCTTATTTTCTATTCAGTTAAAAATTATACCTCTGTCTTTCCAGTACGCCACTGTTTTGAGACAT
Source organism: Selenomonadaceae bacterium (assembly GCA_017390245.1). Lineage (GTDB taxonomy): Bacteria > Bacillota > Negativicutes > Selenomonadales > Selenomonadaceae > Anaerovibrio. The sequence continues at coordinate 3,388 of JAFPCE010000235.1, read as the reverse complement.
ATTCTTATCTTCCATCAATATCCTCCTTCCCCAGGCCAGAATATGGCTGGGTATTATAATAATATTATTTAAATTTCAAAATATCTCCTGGGGTAAAACGAATTAATCCCTGCTGCGGAAGCTTATACTTCTGCTTCTTTAAACTTAATCTCACAGTTATCCAGGCTGTCAATAATAGCCAGAGACTCCACCTGCAGGCCCATTTCTCTGAGCTTTTCACCACCATGCTGGAAAGACTTTTCAATGATAAAGCCCATGCCTGCCAGCTCAGCACCAGCCTGCTCCACCAGGTCAATAATACCTTTGGCAGCATTGCCATTAGCCAGGAAATCATCCACAAAAAGCACCTTATCTCCCTTATGGAGAAAATCCTTGGAGCAGCATACAGTATATGCCTTGTTCTTAGTAAAAGAGAAAACCTCAGTGGTCAGCATATTCCCCATAGTAGAAGGCTTTTTCTTCTTGGCAAACACCACTGGCACATTCAGCAAAAAGCCAACCAGAATAGCAGGTGCAATACCTGATGCCTCAATAGTAAGAATTTTATTTATTTCCTTATTGGCAAAACGGCGTACAAATTCAATAGACATTGACTGCAGGAAGGTAGGATCAATCTGATGATTAATAAAAGAGTCTACCTTCAAAATACCACCATCCAGGCAAATGCCATCCTTCTTAATACGCTCAACTAATGGCTCAAAAGGCTTAAATGGTCTGGAATTTTCGTTCATACTCAATCTTCCCCTTTACTACATTTATCACATAATTGCATAAAATAAAGTATTAATATTTTACAACGTGAACCCATTTACCTGCAAGAGTTTACAACATATTATAGTAAAAACCATATAAATATAGAAAAATTACCTAATCAATCGTGTAATCAGGTAATTTTTTAAACCATTTTATAGATTTATACTTCTTTATCAGCAGGCTCAGGCACCTTCTGCTCCAGATATTCCAGCTGCTCAGGTGACAGCTGGCTCATATCTGCCTGTGGCAGTTCTGGCAAATCCGTCAGATTATTCAGGCCAAAGCACTTTAAGAAGGTATCTGTTGTACCATAGAGGATTGGCCTGCCTAAGGTATCCTTACGGCCCAGCTCCTTGATTAAATCCTGCTCTAACAGCTTCAGCACAACCTTCTCGGCCCGCACCCCACGGATATGCTCAATTTCCTGCTTGGTAATAGGCTGCTTAAAGGCAATGATAGACAGTGTCTCCATAGCAGCAGCTGAAAGCCGCTTATCTCTGGTTTCCGTCAGCCTTTCCACCAGCTGGAAAAACCTGGGCCTGGTGACCAGCTGATACCCGCCAGCCACTTGCTGCAGCTGTATGCCCCGCTGCTTATCCTCCAGAGATTTGTCCAAATCAGACAAATGCTGCTGCAGCTCTACTACGGTCATTTCAAATATCTCCGCCAGCTGCTCCATAGCAACAGGCTCACCGCTGGCAAAGAGTACCGCCTCTAAAGCTGGCAGAATCTCCTGCTCCTCCAGTGTCATCTTATCTGCACCTGAGTTGCTATCTTTAATACCTGCCTTAACAGCAGCATCTGCTTTTGACTCTGTATTTTCTTTATTATCTGCTCCTTCAGCCATCACTCTTCACCTGCCTTATTTATGTTTTCAGCTTCATCCCTGACTCTGATGGAAATATAAATCTCCTCAAAGCTTCCAGCCTGCATCACCACAATTGATTTCAGCTTTATTAGCTCCAGCATAGCCAGAAAAGTAGTTATAAGCTCACTTTTACTATTATCACTATTAAAGGCATCAGAAAAGAGCATTTTGCCATCCAGCCTGTTTAACAGTGACAGCAAAAGCTCCATTTTATCCTCAACACTAAATACCTCTGGCTCTACCAGCACCTGGGGAATCTTTGCCTCCACTTTGGCAGTCATAACCTTCTTAAAGGCCTCTAAAAGCTCATTTAAAGAAAGCTGTGCTGGTGGCAGATGACGCTGTGGCAGCTCCATTGGCTCCCGGGCAAAAAAGTATTCCTGCTTCTCCTGCATATCACTAAGGACAGTACTAACCTCTTTGAACCGGCGATATTCCAGTATCCGGTCAATCAGCTCCTGACGTGGATCTATCTCCTCTTCCTCCACCTTTTTCGGTGGCTTAGGCAAGAGCATGCGGGACTTTATCTGGAGAAGTGTTGCCGCCATGATGATAAACTCACTGGCAATCTCCATGTTAAACTCCCGCATCTTATCCAAATACCCTATATACTGCTCCGTCAGGGAAGCAATAGGAATATCGTAAATATTTATTTTGTTTTTCTCAATAAGATGCATCAGAAGGTCCATAGGCCCTTCAAAGCATTCCAGCCTTATTGAATACTGCTCCATAAAATCAAATTATCCTTAAAAAGAATTAACCCTGATACTTCTCAGACTGAGCCTTCAGCAGCTCTGTATCAGCGAAATAATTAATCTTCATAGCAGACTTAACATCCTCTAAAGTAGCCTGAGCCACTTCATAAGCCTTCTCACTGCCAGCCTTTAAGATATCATAAACACCGGCAATATCCTTTTCGTATTCCTTGCGGCGGGCACGAATAGGCTCAAGCTCTGCCTGCACAATGCTGTTCAGGAAACGCTTAATCTTCACATCACCAAGGCCGCCACGGGTATAATGCTCCTTCAATTCATCCAGGTTCTTGTACTCAGGCCAGAATTTCGCAAAATCCTCTTCCTTGCTGAAAGCATCAAGATAAGTAAATACAGTATTGCCCTCTAAATGGCCTGGGTCAGAAACCTTCACATGGGTAGGGTCAGTATACATGCTCATAATCTTCTGCTGAACTGTCTTTTCATCATCAGAAAGATAAATGCAGTTACCCAGGGACTTACTCATCTTGGCCTTGCCATCCGTACCAGGGAGACGGCGGCAGATATCGTTATCTGGCAGCATAATATCTGGCTCCACCAGAGCCTCACAATTATAAATACGGTTAAAGCTGCGGACGATTTCCTTGGTCTGCTCCAGCATAGGCAGCTGATCCTCACCAACTGGCACTAAAGTAGCCTTAAATGCTGTAATATCAGCAGCCTGGCTGATAGGATAGCAGAAGAAGCCAACAGGAATACTGCTGCCGAAGCCCCTCTGCTGAATCTCAGACTTAACGGTTGGATTACGCTGTACTCTGGCTACAGTTACCAGATTCATATAGTAGAAGGACAGCTCAGTAAGCTGAGGCACCATAGACTGAATAAACAGTGTAGACTTTGCTGGGTCAAGGCCTACAGACAAATAATCAAGAGCAACCTCTAAGATGTTCTGGCGCACCTTCTCAGGATTGTCAAAATTGTCAGTCAGTGCTTGGGCATCAGCAATCATGATATAAATATCATCAAACTCACCGGAATTCTGCAGCTCCACACG
>JAFPCE010000234.1 GCA_017390245.1 Selenomonadaceae bacterium | reverse complement strand
TTTGTATTATGTTTTAGATGCAGAAAATCTAAATCAGTATGCATTTGAAACGGCTGCTCAGCCAGGTATATCTATTTCAAAAATTGGTAATGTGAATTTACCAGTACCGCCATTAGCCGAGCAGCAGGCTATTGCTGCTTTCTTGGATGATAAATGCTCCCAGCTGGATGCTGTAATTGCTAAAAAGCAGCAGCAGGTTTCTATCCTGGCTGACTACAAGAAGAGCCTTATTTACGAATATGTTACTGGCAAAAAAGAGGTGACAGCTGATGAAGTCCATTGAAACGGAAAAGGAATACCAGGCATTTATCCTGGAAAGGTTAACTCAGGATAATGGCTATGTGCTGCGGACTAACAAGAACTTTGACCGTTACTATGCCATTGACAGGGAAATGCTGCTGCAGTTCCTGAAGGCTACCCAGCCAGAGGCCATGGAGAAGCTGCGGAAGATTTTTAAGGACAAGACTGAGGATACCATTATTGGAGCTATCAGCGCTGCAGAAACCCAGAAGGGCGGCAGCCGTCTGGAGGTCTTAAAGCATGGCCTGGAGATTAACCGCATTCATCTGAATCTTCTCTATGGCAAGCCTGCCACCACCTACAACAAAGAGCTGAACAAATTGTACCAGGAGAATATTTTCTCCGTAGCAGAGGAAATCTGGGCCAGTGACCAGGAACGCATTGACGTAGTTATCTTTATTAACGGCCTGGCAGTTATTACCATGGAGCTGAAGGCCAACACCCAGGGCCAGAGCTACAAGGATGCCATCTGGCAGTACCGCAATGACAGAGATCCCAAATCACGTCTGCTGCGCTTTAAAGCCGGTGCTCTGGTTCATTTTGCCATGGATCTGGAGCAGTGCTACATGACCACAGAGCTGAAGAAGAAATCCACCTTCTTCCTGCCTTTTAACATGGGCAGTGGTACAGGCATTGACTCAGGTGCAGGCAATCCTATTTTTGAGGACAAATACAGCGTATACTACATGTGGGAAAAAATTTTCCAGAAGGACTCTTTGCTGGAGATTATTACCAGGTTCATGTTTATTGAAAAGCAGGAAAAGAAGGACAATCTCACTGGCAAAATCAAGAAAAGTGAACGGGTGATATTCCCCCGCTTCCATCAGCTGGATGTTATCCGGAAGGTGCTGGCAGATGTATATGAAAACAAGTCAGAGCAGAACTACCTGCTGCAGCACAGTGCCGGCTCTGGCAAAACCAATGAAATTGCCTGGCTGGCCTACCGGCTGGCTACCATCCATGATAGTGAGAACCAGGTTATCTTTAACAATGTGATAATCTGTACAGACAGAGTAGTGGTGGACCGGCAGCTGCAGCATGCCGTTACCAGCCTGGAGCATAAATCCGGCTTTGTAAAGCCACTGGATGATAACTGTACCTCAGCAGATCTGGCGGCAGCCATTATGGGTAATACCAAGATAGTCATTACCACCATTCAGAAATTCCCTTATATTCTGGATTCTGTAGGGAAGGTAAAGGACAAGCGCTTTGCTGTATTGATAGATGAAGCCCACAGCTCCACTGCTGGCAAGAATATGAATGCCCTGACCAAGGTGCTGAGCACGGAGCAGAGCTATCAGGATGCCGATATGGACATGGATGAAATGATAGCTGATGAGTACAAGCGCACTGGCAAGCAGCCAAATGTAGCCATGTTTGCCTTTACAGCTACACCAAAGGCTACTACCCTGGAGCAATTTGGCAGCCTTAACGTCAACGGCCAGAAGGAAGCCTTTCATATTTACTCCATGAAGCAGGCCATCGAAGAGAAATTTATCTTAGACGTGCTGCAGAACTATATTACTTATGACACATACTACAAGCTGAACAAGAGCATTCAGGATGATCCAGAGCTGAAAACCAGTGACGCTAAACGGCAGATTGCCAGATATGTGTCCCTCCACGATGAAAATGTGAAGCAGCGCATAGAGGTGATAGTAGAGCATTTCCGGGCTACTGTGATGCAGGAGCTGGGGGGACAGGCCAAGGCTATGGTGGTTACCAGCTCACGGCCAGAGGCTGTGAAGTACAAGCTGGAAATGGATAAGTACATAGAGCAGCAGGGCTACAGGGATATGCGGACACTGGTGGCCTTTTCTGGCAAGGTGAAGCTGGAGGGACATGCCCAGGAATTTACAGAGCCTGGGCTGAATGGCTTTTCTGAAAAGATGCTGCCTAGTGAGTTTGCCAAGGATGACTACCAGCTGCTGCTAGTGGCAGATAAGTACCAGACTGGCTTTGACCAGCCAAAGCTCTGTGCTATGTATATTTTAAAGAAGCTCAGCGGTATTTCCACCATACAGACCTTATCCAGGCTGAACCGCATCTGTCCGCCTTTTGAGAAGCATACCTTTATCCTGGACTTTAAGAATAAGTATGAGGATGTGGTGAAGGATTTTTCTGTTTACTACACTACAACCCTGCTGTCCAATACTGTTACCCCAAGGGCTATTTATGATTTAGAGGTGAAGCTGGATGGCTGGTATATAGCAGAGCCAGAAGGTATCGAAAAATTTAACCAGCTGCTGTACAAGGGGAAGAAGGAAAAGCTGACAGCTGCAGACCAGAAGAGCATGATCTATCATTTGCAGAAAAGCAAGAAGCAGATAGAGGGCTATGAGGAAGAGGAGCGCAGGCAAATCGTCAGCTCCATCAGGAAGTTTGTCCGCTTCTATGAGTTCTTGATACAGGTAACCTGCTTTGAGGATAAGGAGCTGCACAAGAAGTACAATTTCTACAGCTTCCTGCAGTCATATCTCAAGGAGAAGCATCCAGGGGGTGGCTTTAACCTGAAGGGCAAGATAGAAGCCTCTGGCTTTGTGCAGAAGAAGGACAAGGAGCATCAGAGTACTAAGATTAATTCTGCTCCAGTGGTAGTGCTGCCAATGACTGACAGGGACCTGGGGAAGGAAAAGCTGGAAAAGCTGTCTAAAATCATTGCCGATATAAACAGCCGTACAGGCAAAACCTTTGATAACGATGTGGCAGTGAAGGCCATGCTGCAAATCAAGGATCTGATGCTGAAGAATGACAAACTGAAAATCAGTGCCTTGAATAACAGTTCCCGGGACTTTAATTATGCCTATTATGAGAATATTGACGATGCTCTGGTAGCTGGCTATGAGCAGAATGAGAACTTCTTTCAGCTGCTGTTAAATGACGCTGACTTGAAACGTGAAGTCTTTGGGGTATTTGCCGGAGAGGTATATGAAGCCTTCCGTGCTGCCGAAAATGCCGGAGACTATAACCTGCCAGAAAATCCAGGCGGTGTACACAGCACCAGCAATTAAATAAAAATAGTAAACGCCACTGGAATGTGAAAATTCTGGTGGCGTTTTTTATTGGGGCAGAATTCATTTGCTGATGGCATAGGCTTTTGAAATAAATATGATGGTCTTTTTGATAGTTTTTTTCATTTATTTTTGCTATAATAAAGTGTATTTCAATGTGCAAAATTATTTTACTTTATTGATATAAAAGGGGGTTATCCTATGGCAACTGATTTTACTGTTGAGGCTTTGAAGCAAAAACTGCAGAACAGCCAGTATAAGCTGACATACCAGCGGAAGGTGGTACTGGAGGTTTTTGTTAATAATCCTGGTGAGCATCTCAGTGCAGAGGATGTGCATGACAAGCTGAAGGCCATGGATGCAGATATTGGCCTGGCTACTGTTTACCGTGCCCTGGAGCTTCTCTGCAGCAAGGATATTGGCATTTTGCAGAAGATTGAGTTTGGTGATGGCTGCTCTCGCTATGAGCTGAATGTAACCAAGGAAAATACCCATCAGCATCATCACATGATTTGTACTAATTGCCACAAGGTAATTGAGTTCTCTGAGGATATGCTGGATGATCTGGAAAATGATATTTTCAAAAAGTGCCAGTTTAAGGTAACAGACCATCAGGTTAAATTCTACGGCCTTTGCAAGGACTGCCAGTAAGGAGTGCCGTTAGCAAGTGCGAATTAAGGAATTTCATCTTAATAGTGACCACCAGGTAGTAAAAAAGGTGGTGAAGGAGGTACTGGACCTCTTTAAGCTGGAGCTGCCTGTAAAGGTGGAAAAGCTGCCCTATAGGAAAAGTCCGGAAAAGCAGGCTCAGCTCTTGAGCCAGGCACCTTTTGACATATTAGAGATGTCAGTGGAAAATACTGTGGCAGAGGTGGCTGGAGAAACTACTTCTGCTATGACGGAGCGTCCAGGTTATCTGCCTGTAGTTACTACTGTGGTTACATATACTGGCGCAGACGGAGAGAAGCACCGTCTGGAGCGCAGTGACAAGGGCGTGGGAAGTGAACGCTTTGAGGCTGGCAAGCATCGCCTTATGAAGCTGAATCTGTATCATCTCTTGCGGCAGGAATTTGGCTTTCCTGAAGCACCATGGGGCATACTCCACGGCGTACGTCCCACCAAGATAGTACACCGCATGCTAAATGGCGGCCAGGACAGAGCTGGTGTTATCTCCAGGCTGAAGCAGGAGTATGCTGCCAGTGAGGAAAAGGCTGTAACTATTGTGGATATGGCCATCCGGCAGCAGCCGTTTTTAGAGAAAAGTGACAGGAAAACCATCAGCATTTATGTGGGGATACCATTTTGCATAACCCGCTGTCTTTATTGTTCCTTCCCAGCTAATATACTGCCAGGTGATGAGGGCATAGAGAGGTTCATGGTGTCTCTCAGAAAGGATATAGCTGCAGTTAAAGAGCTGGTGCAGGACTACGGCTTTAAGGTGCAGTCCATATACATTGGCGGCGGTACGCCTACCAGCCTGCCAGACAGGTATTTCGGTGAAATGCTTAGCCTGGTGAAGGACAGCTTTTATGGTGATGATACCGTGGAGTTTACGGTGGAGGCTGGGCGGCCAGACAGCATGTCAGAGGCAAAGCTTCAGGCTATGGCACAGGCTGGTGTTACCCGTGTCAGCTGCAACCCTCAGACTATGCAGCAGCGTACTTTAAAGCGCATAGGACGGCAGCATACCGTGGAGGCTGTAAAGGACATGTTCCACGACCTCAGGCGTGCAGGTATACCAGAAATCAATATGGATATGATTATTGGCCTGCCAGGCGAAGGTGTGGAGGACGTACGGGATACCATGGAGCAGATTGTAGCTCTTGGTCCTGATGATATTACTCTCCATTCCCTGGCTTTAAAGAAGGGCTCCAGGCTGAAAATGCACCTGGAGGATTATGAGCTGCCAGATGATGACACCTGCCGTGAGATGTTTGCTGTGGCTATGGACTATGTAACCAAGGCAGGGCTGAAGCCGTATTATCTCTACCGCCAGGGCTATATGAGCGGCCAGATGGAAAATGTTGGCTGCTGCCGTGATGGTGCTGAAAGCATGTACAATATCCAGATAATGGAGGAGCAGCAAACTATCCTGGGCATTGGAGGGGCTGCTACCAGCAAGGTAGTGGACTACAAGGAGCACAGGCTGAAATCTGCTTTTAACGCCAAGGATCTCATAACATACCAGCGGGATATAGATATATACATAGAAAAGCGCCGGGCCTTGCTGGAGGAAACCTATGGCAAGCCGGAGACTGCCAGCTTTGATTAAGTCAGGCTGCATTAAATAGGCTTGGAAATAAGAATACAGGCCGGTACAGGCTTTTGTCTCTGAAGATATGGCAGAAAGCATATACCGGAAAATAGACAGGAGGAACTAGAGGAATGTTAACAAACGCACCTCGTGGTACAAAGGATATATTGCCAGATACAGTTGGGGACTGGATTTTTGTTGAAAAGGAGATTCGTGATTTATGCCGCCGTTTTGGCTATAGTGAAATCAGAACTCCGGTTTTTGAGCATACTGAGCTGTTTCAGCGTGGTATCGGTGAAGGTACAGATGTGGTGGATAAGGAAATGTACACCTTTACTGACAGAGGTGACCGCAGCATTACCCTGCGTCCGGAAAACACCGCTTCTGCAGTGCGGGCTTATTTGCAGAACAAGCTTTATGCAGACAGCAATCTGGTAAAGCTGTTTTATATTGGTTCCATGTTCCGCTATGACCGCCCTCAGGCTGGCCGTATGCGTGAATTCCATCAGTTTGGCATTGAGGCTTTAGGTGAGTCTAACCCAGCAGTAGATGCTGAGGTTATCACTTTGGCTATGAAGCTGTTAGAGGGCTTTGGCCTGAAGGATTTGGAGCTGTCTATCAATTCTGTGGGCTGTCCAAAGTGCCGTGGTGAGTACCGCAGCATGCTGCAGGATTTCTTCCGTGACAAGCTGGATGATCTCTGTGAGGACTGCAAGAGCCGTTTTGACCGCAGTCCATTGCGTATTTTAGATTGCAAGAAGGACAGCGGCAAGCCGTATATGGCTGATGCCCCAAAGATTACTGACTGCCTCTGCGACGAGTGCAAGGAGCACTTTGCCAAGCTGCAGACACTTTTAACTAAGTCTGGCATTAAGTTCAGTCTGGACCCACGTCTGGTGCGTGGTCTTGACTACTATACCAAGACTGCCTTTGAGATAAAATATCCGCCACTGGGGGCTCAGAGTGCTGTAGCTGGCGGTGGCCGTTACGATGGCCTCATTGAGGAAATGGGGGGCAATCCTACTCCGGCAGTGGGCTTTGCTACTGGCCTGGAGCGTTTGCTGCTGGCACTGGAGAGCCAGAACCTCCTGCCAGAAAAGAGCCGTTCTGTAGATGTTTATGTAGTGGCTTTAGGGGAAAAGGCTCAGGCTGAAGGCTTCAGCCTCCTTACTCAGATAAGGGATGCAGGCCTTGCTGCTGCTATGGATTATGCTGGCCGAAGCATGAAGGCACAGATGAAGCAGGCCAATAAGTTTAATGCTAAAAGGGCTGTTATCATCGGTGATGACGAGCTGGCTCGGGGCGTGGCAGTTGTCCGCAATATGGAAGACAGCCAGCAGGAGCAGGTGAAACTGTCCGAGCTTTTGACAGTGCTTGCTAAAGGATAATGAGTTTGGTATAATATCTTGTGCAAAATTTTCTTATGCTAATATATTTAACAATGTTTTGAGTAGATAGCATTGGAATAATATTATGAGGTGAATAGATTAGATGGATACTTTAGAAGGTTTGAAGCGCTCCCATCATTGTGGCGAGCTTCGCAGTGAGCAGGTTGGTGCACAGGTTGTACTGTGTGGCTGGGTTTCCCGCCGCCGTGACCATGGCGGTTTGATTTTCGTTGATTTGCGTGACCGTTCTGGTTTAGTGCAGATCGTTATCGATGAGGCTGCTATCGGTGAGGAAGCATTCCACAAGGCAGAGTCCATCCGTAACGAGTTCGTTATTGCGGTTCGCGGTAATGTCCGTGCCCGTTCTGCTGAGACTATCAATGACCACATGGATACTGGTATGATTGAGGTTGTAGTTGAAGAGCTGCGCATTTTAAACAAGGCTCAGACTCCTCCTTTCTATATTCAGGATGGTATTGAAGTAGATGAGATGCTGCGCTTAAAGTATCGCTATCTTGATTTGCGCCGTCCAGAGATGCAGAAGTGCCTGATGCTCCGTCATCGTGTAACCAAGATTATGCGTGATTACTTTGATGCTAACGGCTTCCTGGAGATTGAGACTCCTATGCTTTGTAAGTCCACCCCAGAGGGTGCTCGTGACTTCCTGGTACCTAGCCGCCTTAACCCAGGTGAGTTTTATGCTCTGCCACAGTCTCCACAGATTTACAAGCAGATTCTCATGCTTTCCGGCTTTGAGAAGTATTTCCAGATTGTACGCTGCTTCCGTGATGAGGATCTCCGTGCTGACCGCCAGCCAGAGTTCACTCAGTTAGATATTGAGATGTCCTTCATGGATCAGGAAGAAATCCTGACTATGATGGAGGGCATGATGGGCCAGATTTTTGACAAGGCTCTTGATATTAAGATTCCTGCTAAGTTCCAGCGCATGACCTGGGATGAGGCTATGGACCGCTTTGGTTCTGATAAGCCAGATCTCCGCTTTGGCATGGAGCTGATGGATATCTCCAAGTATGTTGGCGGTTCTGACTTTAAGGTATTTAAGTCTGTATTGGAAAATGGCGGTCAGGTTAAGGTTATTAACGTAGAGGGGTATGCAAATATTCCTCGCCGTGAGTTAGATGGCCTGGTTCAGTATGTACAGACCTACGGTGCTAAGGGTTTAGCATGGATTCAGTACACTGAAGAGGGCATTAAGTCTCCATTTAAGAAGTTCTATAGCGATGAGACCTTTGAGGAGATTAAGCAGGCTACTGGTGCTAAGACTGGTGACCTCTTACTGGTTATAGCTGACAAGCCATTGGTTGTGGCTCAGGCTCTGGGCGAGCTCCGTCTGGAGATGGCACGCCGCCGTGGCCTCATTGACCCAGATAAGCTCTGCTTCTTGTGGGTTGTTGACTTCCCTATGTTTGAGTATAGCGAAGAGGATAAGCGCTGGAAGGCAATGCATCATCCATTTACTGCACCTCGCCATGAGGATGTGCAGTATCTCACCAGCGATCCTGGCAAAGTAAAGGCTATTGCTTACGATATGGTATTAAATGGCGTCGAAGTTGGCGGCGGTTCTCTCCGTATCTATCAGGGCGACCTGCAGGAGAAGGTATTCGAGGCTATTGGCCTGACTCCAGAGGCTGCACATGATAAGTTTGGCTTCATGCTGGATGCCTTTAAGTTCGGTGCTCCTCCACATGGTGGTCTGGCATTTGGTCTTGACCGTCTGATTATGCTGATGGCTAAGAGAAAGTCCATCCGTGACGTTATCGCATTCCCTAAGACCCAGAGTGCATCTGATGTAATGAGCCAGGCACCTTCTGAGGTTGATGAGAAGCAGCTCCGTGAGCTTTCTATCCGCACTGCTGTGAAGAAGAAGGTTAAGGAAGACTAATAGCTTTAGTTAAGTGATTTTAATAGGTGCTTGTTACTCTGGTGACAGGCACCTTTTTTACTAGAAAGGGGTAAACAGCTATGAAGGGAATAATTCTGGCAGGCGGATCTGGAACACGTCTGTATCCATTGACTACTGTAACATCTAAGCAGCTTTTACCGATTTATGACAAGCCAATGATTTATTATCCTATGTCTGTGCTGATGAATGCTGGCATCAGGGATATACTGATTATTTCTACTCCTGCTGATTTGCCAAGGTTTGAATCCCTGTTTGGGGATGGCAGCCAGTTTGGTTTGCGTCTCAGCTACAAGGTTCAGCCATCACCGGATGGACTGGCTCAGGCCTTTATCCTAGGTGAAGAGTTTATTAACCACGAGCCAGTGGCTATGGTATTAGGAGATAATATTTTTGCCGGCCATGGCTTAAATAAGCGCCTTTTAGCTGCAGTTGAAAAAGCTGAAAGCGGCCAGGGAGCTACAGTTTTTGGCTATTATGTAGATGATCCGGAGCGCTTTGGCATCGTGGAATTTGATAGTGAGGGCAAGGCCATCAGCATTGAGGAAAAGCCTGACCAGCCAAAGAGCAATTACTGTGTAACAGGTTTGTATTTTTATGATGAGCATGTGGTGGAATATGCTAAGACCTTAAAACCATCCAAGCGGGGCGAACTGGAGATTACGGATTTGAATCGCATTTATCTGGAGCAGAACCAGCTGAATGTGGAGCTTTTAGGACAGGGCTTTACCTGGCTGGATACTGGTACTCATGAAAGCCTGGTGGAGGCTACAAATTTCGTCAAGACGGTGGAAAGTCACCAGCACAGAAAGATTGCCTGCCTGGAGGAGATTGCTTATCTCAAGGGCTGGATTGATAAAGAGCAGGTAATGCAGACCTATGAGGTGCTGAAGAAAAACCAATACGGGCAGTATCTGAAGGATGTAGTGGACGGGAAATTCCTGGATGTGCTTAGATAGGCTTTTGCAAGACTGAAGGCACTATAGCAGCACTTTGCAGGGGCAAGGGAAGCTGTCAATACATTACATAATATAAATAATGGATTTCTGGTGGGGGAATAAGTGTGAACAAGCTGACAATTATTGTTACCGGCGGAGCAGGCTTTATTGGCGGTAACTTTGTATATTATATGTTGAAAAAGTATCCTGATTACAGG
>JAFPCE010000233.1 GCA_017390245.1 Selenomonadaceae bacterium | reverse complement strand
ATATGATAAGAGCAAATATTGAGGATTGGCATATTCCTACACTAGCAAATATTTGGAGATGATGTTGTTTACGATTAAGTACCAAGGGTGATGTATGATTCATCTCCACCAGCAATTGGCACGAAAAGGCAAACTTCGTGTATAGTATAGAAGCCCGTGACTGTTACATATTCAGTCACGGGCTTTTTGTATGTCCAGATGTATCAATAAAAGAGGCTTTAGATGTTATGGCACTTTTTAAAAAATTTATGTAGTCTTGGCAAGAGACATTTATATTTTCCCTTCATTTTACAGTGAAGGGAAAATACTAAGTCTGAAATTTTTCTCAATACTTTTGTTCACAAATTATTTTGCAAAAGCATAAATTTTCCGAATAGCAATTTTATTAAAATGATGATAAAATTTTCTTATCAAATATCTTTTGGAGGAGTATTATGGACAAGAAAATTAAGCTTAATGAAAAGGACTTAATCATGGATTTTTTAAAAATCAGAGAAGATGACAGACTTTTTCCGAATGAATCCATGGTGTATCTTGTTTTGCTGATTCGCTGGTGCAGAAGCGGACGTACTGACTGGATAAGTATTTCCAACCATGATTTGTTGAAGTACTCTGGTATAAACAGCTATTCCGCATTGCAGAGTGCTCGCACCCATTTGGTTGAGCGTGGGTATATCAAGTATAAGCTCAGTTCTGGCTGGGAAATCACGTATGGGAAACGCCGGCCTCAGTATCACGTAAATCTGAACCCTGTTCCTATATTAGGGCACATGCGTTTTTTCCCAGAAAACAAATAATATAGTGTTCCTTATCCTATACACACTCTCTGTAGTCAGCTCAGCTTAGGGGAGCTGTGCTGGCAGGTCGGATATAGCAAGGAAATAGGGGCTGTGATAAATCTTTTGATTTATCGCAGCCCCTTTTATGATGTATGGAATTACCCCGTGTCAGCTGGAAATGCGCTTAGCTATTACGAAGCTTCAGGAGGATGCTGTTGTCTTCCGCCCTCAGCATTTCACCCTTGATCATCTTCTCAGCTATCTGACGATGTACCTCACATTTCTGTCCATCACGATAGTAGAGGCTGGAATTTATAAAGGTTATCAGGGTCTCTTTTGCTTTGTTGATGATTTTACCTGACAGTTGATTTTCAATGTTCATGCGGGTGTCGCACAGCTCGCCTAGTGCGTATATCAGTATAGCCTTCACATCGATGTTGCCTATGCTGCCGCTGACTATGTATTCCATCAGCTTCAAAGCGCAGGCCTCCAGCTTGGCTTTGTTATTGTAGCTGTTGGCACAGCTTGTGGAAGCGGTTCTGTTCCCACTGGGACCAGCTGTCATAGTGGCTGATGCCTACACTGATGAGACGCCCCACAAAGTCTGCCTGGTCGGCATGCCTTTCCATAGCCTCTATAATCACACTTCCTGCATCTTCGCCATTAGTGGCATTCTTCATGCGGGTGATGATGTTCTTTATCTGGCTGTTAATGCCTGGCCTTGGTACGCCATGGCCTGTTTTGCGGCACAGGCCTAACAGAGTATTGCACTCATCCTTGAACTTCACATTCACGCCAGTTTTGCCGCCATCTAGTGAAGTACTCCCACTTAACGCGTTGCGTTTAAAATTTTTCATTTCCGAAATTGTATCTGCCAGCAAAGCAATCATCTTGATACAGCAGCAAAACCTGGATAACTTATTTCCGCAGCCATTTGTGCATGGTTGCTTCCAGTATTTTCAGATCTACTGGCTTAGCTATGTGCTCATTCATGCCTACAGTTTTAGCTGCTGCTACATCCTCAGCAAAGGCGTTGGCTGTCATGGCGATGATTGGCAGCATCTTGCAATAGGCTCTGTCAGCTGCTCGGATAGCACGGGTGGCATCATAGCCGTTCATTTTTGGCATCTGGATATCCATAAAGACGATGTCATAATAATCATCCTCATGCTCCATGACCATGTCCACTGCTTCACTGCCATTGGCAGCTGTTTCTATCTTGATGCCAGTTGTGCCCAGTATCTCCTTGATGATTTCCAGGTTCAGCTCATTATCCTCTGCTACCAGGGCCCGGCAGCCAGAGTAATCCCGCTTGGCCAGCTCTTCAAATGGCTTGCTGGAATTTTCTGTCAATTTATTATCAGTACTGTGGAGAATTTCATCGAAAATACGCATCAGCTTAGATTTAAACAGTGGCTTGCCGATAAAGGCATTGACACCGGCTGTCCTTGCTTCTGGCTCAATGTCACTCCAGTCGTATGAGGATATCAGGATAATAGGTACTCTGGTACCTGCCTCCAGCCTGATGGCACGGGCTGTTTCTATGCCATCCATGCACTCCATCTTCCACTCCAAAATGCAGGCAAAGTATTTCTCTCCATGCTCTATAGCCTGCTGCACCATTTCTATGGCGTCACAGCCGTTAGCTACAGCATCTACCTGCATCCCCAGCTCTGCCAGCATGTCCCTGTAGGTATCCAGTGTCTGGCTGTCGTTAGCCAGCAGCACCTTTCGGTTGGCATAAGCTGCCAGAGACTCATCCTGCTTTTCCTGCAGCTCCAGGAAAATGGTAACAGTAAATTTAGAGCCTACTCCCAGCTTGCTTTCTACTACAATATCACCATTCATCATGCGGGCAATATTGCGGCTGATAGCCATGCCCAGGCCAGTTCCCTTGGCCTTGACAGAACCATTTTCCTCCCGGGAGAATGGCTCAAAAATCTTGTCCAGGAACTCTTCACTCATGCCGATGCCATTGTCTTCAAAGACAAATTCATAGCAGCCTACATTATTTCTATTAGTAGTCTTTTCTGAAATTGTCAGCCAGATATTGCCACCATCAGGAGTATACTTCAGGGCATTGCTCATGAGATTGGTAAATATCTTCTGAATCCGCAGGCTGTCACCTATAACATCCTCGTGGGTTACATCCTGGATATTTACCGTCAGATCAATATTCTGCTTTTTCACATCGTTATTCACCATGTTCAGCAGATTGTCTATCAAGTCTGACAAATTGAAGTTTTCGTGCATCAGCTCTGATTTGCCAGACTCAATCTTGCTCATATCCAGCACTTCATTGATAAGGCTCAGGAGATGCTTGCTGGCCTTGTCGATTTTGTCCAGGCTGTCCTTGACTCTGTCTGGCTCGTTAATATGGCTCTTGGCTATGGCCGTCATACCAATGATGCCATTCATCGGGGTGCGGATATCGTGGGACATGTTGTTCAGGAACTGGGTTTTGGCTTTGTTAGCTGCCTCTGCTGCCACAAAGGCCTCCTGCAGGGCCATTTCCTTGCTGCGTTCCTTCTGAATCAGATCATCAATATTGCGGAAGCCGATAACAGCAGTTCTGTGCCCGTCTTTAGTCTGGATAAATGTTGCCAGCATCTGGATATAATGAGTCCCCTGCTGGCTGCGCTTTTCATAGCTGAAGGTATAATTTTCCTTAGCCTGGCGCAGATGCTCCAAAGAAGTCATGTGCAAAAACTGCTCTTTGCCTGACTCAGCTACAAAGTTATCCGCGTAGGTCTTGATGCCTTCAGTCCATGGCCGGTCTCCTTCAGCAAAGGTACCAACAACATCCATGCCAATATCTTTACTGTTTCGGCGATAGGTAACTACCTTGTCATGATCTAAATCTACCAGCAGGCTTAGCAGTGTCAGTATAGTGTGCAGTACCTACTACAGGACCTTGATATGGTTGACCTGCAGGGCTAACAGATGGTTGCAATTGGGCGAACAATGGGTTAGCTTTCTTGTACT
>JAFPCE010000232.1 GCA_017390245.1 Selenomonadaceae bacterium | reverse complement strand
TAATGCCATCTACACCCATGGTGGTAGCTCCTAAAGTCTTGGCGTACATACGAAATCCTCCTTAAATTTATGCTATCTGGATATCATTATATAGAAATAAATTTTCTATACAAGCCATATTACTTTAAAAGTGATAACTTTTGAAAAAGAGGTTAATTTATTCGGAAAATGCACAGAAAACCTAAGAAAAAAATTCAGGTAAATATTTTAAAAGGATAGCATGTTCGCTAAAATTGTTGTATAATAAAATGTCAAGTTAGATAAAGGTCGTATAAATATATACTGAAAGAATATAGATTGCTATAGGGGATTTTTATGATTGGATTTTTGCGGGGCAAGGTGGCCTATGTAGCTTTGGATAACTGCCTGCTGGATGTAAATGGTGTGGGCTACAGGGTTTTTGTGGCTGGCAATACCCAGAACAAGCTGCGCATAGGTGAGGAGATACAGCTTTTTACTTATCTCAGTGTAAGAGAGGATGCCATGCAGCTTTTTGGCTTTATCAGCCAGGAGGAGTACCATATTTTCCTGCAGCTTTTGTCTGTCAGTGGCATCGGTCCTAAGGTAGCCCTGGGGATTATTGGCAATATTACGCCAGCTAAGCTGTGCCAGGCTATTCAGAATAAGCAGGCATCGGTTTTGACAAAGCTGCCAGGCATTGGCAAGAAGTCCGCGGAGCGGATGATAGTGGAGCTGAAGGATAAATTGTTCTTTGTGAAGACTGATAATGAAGTAATAGATGAGCCAGGCAGTCTCTTTGCTGCCAGCCCTGTAGGGGAAGATGCTTTGTCTGAGGCCAATGCGGCTCTGGTGAGCCTGGGGTTCCCGCAGCAGCAGGTTACCCCTGTGCTGGAAATGCTGGCTAATACTGCTGGTGAGGCTGATGTACAGACCTTGATTAAGCTGGCGTTAAAGGAACTTTCAGGGAGGTGATAGAGCTTGGAGAATATTGATTACGGAGAATTTGCTGAGGCCAGGGTTATAGATACCCAGGAACAGGAAGGAGATGACTGGCAGTACAGCCTGCGGCCACATCGTCTCAAGGAGTATATTGGCCAGTCTAAGGTAAAGGACAACCTGGATATCTTTATTAAAGCGGCTCTGTCCCGTGGTGATGCCCTGGATCACGTGCTGTTTTATGGTCCGCCTGGTCTGGGCAAGACCACACTGGCAGGGATTATTGCCAATGAGCTGGGAGTTAATTTCCGCATTACCTCCGGGCCTGCCATTAACCATTCTGGCGACCTGGCAGCTCTTTTAACCAACCTGCAGGAGCGGGATGTGCTGTTTATTGAGGAGATTCACCGCCTGAGCCGTAACGTGGAGGAGGTACTCTACTCGGCTATGGAGGATTATGCTTTAGATATTGTGATTGGCAAAGGGCCAAGTGCCCGTTCTATCCGTCTGGATATTGCGCCTTTTACTCTGATAGGTGCTACCACCAAGGCAGGTTCTCTGGCTGGACCACTTCGTGACCGTTTCGGCGTTATTTCCCGTCTGGAGTACTATACACCGGAGGAACTGGTGCTGATAGTGAAAAGAGCGGCGGAGATTGCGGACTGCGTTATTGTAAGCGTGCATTTCGGGGTAGAAGTCAGCAACACTGTAACACAGCAGCAGTATGATTTTTCTCAGGAGCTTGCAGACTGGGGAGCTGACATAATAATCGGAACCCAGCCCCATACAATACAGACAATGGAATATCTCACCTGCGAAG
>JAFPCE010000231.1 GCA_017390245.1 Selenomonadaceae bacterium | reverse complement strand
TCTTGTATGATGTAGTCAGAAGCAAAACATCATACTTTCCTTTCTTTTTAATATCGTGGTTTAATACATTCAGATACTGTGGACTTTTAATGTTTTTCTGTAGCTTGACTACTCGACGGGAGTGTATTGCCGCTACCTTTATCTGAATTGTTTATTAGCTGGATGTACCGGAGTGTTTTCTCCAATGAGTACTTATTTCAATCAAGTCTACGATGATAATCGCTGGTGGATATCACGGTATCAGATTTTATTAAGGGAGGATGATCCTCATGATTTATGTTGGCATTGACATTGCCAAGCTTAACCATTTTGCCGCAGCCATGTCTTCTGATGGCAAAATACTCATTGAGCCGTTCAAATTCTTAAATGACGCTGATGGCTTCCAACTTCTTATCTCTACCATAAACCAATTTGATAGAGACGACATCATCATCGGTCTTGAATCAACGGCACACTACGGAGACAACCTTGTCAGGTACCTTGTTGCTGAATCTTACAAAGTGTGCATACTGAATCCCTTGCAGACTTCTAATATGCGAAAGAATAACATCCGCAAAACGAAGACTGATAAAGTCGACGCTTGCATTATTTGCAAGACTCTTATGATGCAGGACAATCCAAGGTTTGTTTCTTTCTACGACCTTGACATCATGGACCTCAAAAACCTAGGCCGCTTCAGGCAGAAAACACTGAAACAGCGTACCAGGCTGAAAATTCAGCTGACATCTTATGTTGATGAGGTTTTTCCAGAACTTCAGTATTTCTTCAAATCTGGACTGCATCAAAAATCTGTTTATGCTCTCCTTAAGGAGGCACCTTCTCCTAAAGAGATTGCTTCTATGCATATGACTCACATGGCACATCTACTCAAAGTTACTTCCCACGGTCACTTTGATAAAGATACTGCTCAGCGGTTAAGAGTTCTAGCACAGAAGTCTGTCGGTGTAAGCGACAGCTCTCTATCTATTCAGGTAACCCACGCTATTTACCAGATTGAGTTACTTGATAGCCAATTAGAAAAAATAGACACCGAGATGACAGAGATAATGAAATTCCATGATTCTGTCATAATGACCATTCCAGGCATCGGTTATGTCAATGGAGGAATGATACTTGGAGAGATAGGTGATATCCACCGTTTCTCTTCGCCTAATAAACTGCTCGCATTTGCAGGTCTTGACCCATCTGTATACCAGTCTGGTAACTTTCAGGCCAAGAAAACCAGGATGTCCAAACGTGGTTCTAAGGTGCTTCGATATGCCCTTGTAAATGCAGCTCACAATGTAGTAAAAAACAATGCAACCTTCAAGGCATATTATGCTGCTAAGATTTCAGAAGGTCGTTCTCATTACAATGCACTAGGGCATTGTGCCGGTAAGCTTGTCAGGATTATTTGGAAGATAATGACCTCTAATGTAGTGTTCAACCTCGAATAATACCTTCTGATATCTTCATCGGTTAGCTTGAACTACTCCATAAGGGAGCTTTATTAAGGTTACCCTTTTTTTCCATGATAATAATCTAGAAATTTCCAGCTAATCTACACTTGACTTTTCATAGCTGGTCTCCTCACACTGCAATAATTCACGAAAATCAACCTTAATGCAAAATATATGCATTATTCAACTTTAATATTCGCCATTAATTCCTGTAATCCTGCTAAGAGCAATTGTATTTTACACATAGGCTGGCTCAGGTATTGCTATCTCCTTCAGCAGTTCCAGCACATCCTGCACCTTGAATTTTGCCATAACCTCCCCTCCTACACATTGCTATCTCCAGAAATCATTGCATCCAAAATTGAAAAACCGCCTTCAGTTTCCAGCAGTAGGCGGCTTTCCTAATAAGTCTCTACGGGGTAGCTGTTTATCGATACGTGCCCCTTCTAGTGACATTATATGTAATAATTAAATAAATTTCAAGCTGTGGAGGTGTTTTTATGAAGCAATATTTTAAATATCAAAAACAAAAGAGCTGGCTGATGCTGGTAATGATGACTCTGGTAATTTTTGCTGGTAGTTTCAGTATTTCAGCTAAGGCCTGGGCCCAGAATATTGTGGTGCTTTATACCAATGATGTTCACTGCGGGCTGATGGATTTTCTCGGCTACAAGAGTCTGGCCGTAACCAGAAATGCGCTGCAGGCTGAAGGCAATGCCGTATTCCTGGTGGATAATGGCGATGCCATCCAGGGCGATTATCCTGGCTTTCTGTCTAAGGGTGCTGCCATTGTGGATATTATGAATGATATGGGCTATGACTGCGCCATTCCTGGCAATCATGAATTTGATTATGGACTGGCCAACTATCTGAAGCTGTCTCAGCGGGCAAAATTCCCATATCTTGCTGCCAACTTTACCTATGCAGATGGCCAGCCTGTATTTAAGCCTTATATCATCAAGGAAGCTGCTGGGAAAAAGATTGCCTTTGTAGGTGTCACCACACCTCAGACCATTTCCATTACCCGCCAGAGCACCTTTAAGGATGCCCAGGGAAAGCTTGTTTACGATATGAAGCAGTCCCAAAGTGGCCAGGAGCTGTATAACTGCGTCCAGCAGGCAGTGCAGTCTGCCAGAGCTGAAGGGGCTGACTATATTATCCTCATAACCCATCTAGGGGTTGGTGAAGCCTTCCATCCATGGGCTTCCACTGATGTTATCGCTCATACTGCAGGCATTGATGCTGTTTTAGACGGCCACTCCCACTCTATTATTCCTGGCCAGCAGGTAAACAACATCAAGGGCGAGCCTGTACTTCTCAGCTCCACTGGCACCAAGCTTGCCTACATTGGCATGCTGACCATCACTCCAGACGGCAACATTTCTACCCGTCTTATTGATGACAGCGGTATCGGCACGGCGGTAAAAAATACCCATGATAAATACAAAAACCAGGTAGAAGAATTTATTGCCCGCAGTGATTTTCCTCTGCTGGCAGCCAAGCCTGATGGTACTTGGCTGGTGCGCCATGAAGAAACTAATCTGGCTAATCTCTGCACCGATGCGCTCTGCAGCTATACAGGCACCTCCATTGGCATTCTCAATGCCGGCCATCTCCGCAAAAACATGCCAGCTGGCGATATAAAATATAAGGATATTTTAGGTACTGTGGGTATGGGCAATCAGATTGGCGTCATTGAGGTAACTGGCCAGCAGCTTTTAGATGCACTGGAATTAGGCGCCAGCAAATCTCCTGAAGAAAACGGTGCTCTGCTCCATGTTTCCGGCATTACCTACACCATTGATTTAAATACTCCGCCAGCAGCAGCACTGGATGAAAATGGCTGTTTCCACAGCAAGGGCGGTAAATACCGCGTACAGAATGTGATGATTAACAACCAGCCTATTAACCTGCAGCAGAAATACCAGGTAGCAGGCTCTGACTACATTCTCCGGGATGGTGGCAACGGCATGACCATGTTCAAGGATGCCAAGGTTGTCAGGGAATTCACCTCTACTGATATTGAAATGCTGAAGACCTACCTGCAGCAGACTCTGCATGGAAAGGTCACCGCCAATTACGCTGAGCCTCAGCACCGCATTACTATCAAAAAATAAATTTATTCCGTAAACCTTTGCCTGACCTGAAAAGTAACAATACACTAAAATAAATACAAATGTCCATTGTCAATATAAAATAATAATTATTTCTTCCATCTTGGTTTACATTTTTATCTTGAAACTGATATAATATACCTAGATTGGCGGTGAATATTATGATGGACGAAATTGATAAGAAGATACTGAAACGTCTTCAGCAAAATGCACGTGTTACCATTTCTGTGCTTAGTCAAGAGATTTCTCTTTCTATGCCAGCTATCAGTGAACGCCTCAAAAAGTTAGAGGCTTCTGGTGTTATCAAGCAATATACTGCATTACTTGATCCTTCCCTTATTAAAAAGGAAATGACTGCGCTGATTTTCCTTGGCTTTGACAGACCTAGCAATGGTGATATGTTCAGAGAAAAGGTGGCAGAAGAAGCAGATATCAAGGAATGCTTCTATATCACTGGTGATTATGATTATGTTCTGAAGGTAGTTACTGAAAATACCCAGTCTCTGGAAGCTCTTTTGAGCCGTATTAAGGAAAATCCTGGTATGATTAAGACTGAGACTATAATTGTCCTATCTACTATTGTAGATAAGCTTGCAGTAACCATTGATTAAACCATCGCACAGACTCTGCGAAGGGTCTGTGTTTTTTTACAGCTAATCCTTAGTTTTTTTATCAGAATTATTGACATACCTTCTCTAAAGGTCTATAATCAGCTAATAATATATATCATATATGAATTATATATATTTCCTGATTTCCTATAGAGGAGGTATTTTTATGGGTGATTATTCTTTGGAGGTTCATGGCTGCCACACCTATGATTCTACTGGTGCTATCAGCCAGCCTATTTATCTGTCTGCCACCTACCGCCATCCTGGCTTTGGCCAGAGTACTGGCTATGATTATGGCCGGGTAGCTAATCCCACCAGGGACAAGCTGGAGCAGACTGTGGCTGAACTAGAGCGGGGCCAGCGCTGCTGGGCTCTTTCTTCTGGCATGGCTGCCATCAATCTCATTATTCACAGCTTCAGTCCTGGGGATCATATCCTTCTTTCTGAGGATTTATATGGCGGTACAGTACGCATTGCCAATGATATTTACAGTCTTTACGGCCTTGAGTTTGAATACGTTGATACTTCTGATAATGAACTGGTAGCAAAGCATATACGGCCTAACACTAAGGGCATTTTTATTGAGACCCCGTCCAATCCTATGATGCTTATCAGCGATATTGCGGCTTTGGCAAACTTAGCACATA
Organism: Selenomonadaceae bacterium; assembly: GCA_017390245.1. Classification (GTDB taxonomy): domain Bacteria; phylum Bacillota; class Negativicutes; order Selenomonadales; family Selenomonadaceae; genus Anaerovibrio. The sequence goes on along the minus strand of JAFPCE010000231.1, from coordinate 7,508 downwards.
AAAACAATGCTATTCTTATTGTGGATAATACCTTCCTGTCACCTCATTTCCAGAAGCCTCTGGCACTAGGTGCTGATGTGGTAGTGCACAGCGGTACAAAATATCTCTGTGGCCACAACGATATTATTGCCGGCTTCATTATCTTAAAGGACAAGGACACTCCGCTTTGCCAGAAGCTTGAGCTCTTAGTAAAGTCCGAAGGACCTAATCTTTCACCAATGGATGCCTGGCTCATGCTGCGCAGCTTGAAAACCCTGGGCCTAAGAGTAGAACGCCAGGCAGAAAATGCCCTGGCTATGGCCAAATGGCTGAGAGAGCAGCCTCAGGTTACCGAAGTCTTTTATGTCGGACTGCCGGATCATCCAGGCTACGCTTTGCAGCAAAAGCAGGCCACTGGCAATGGCAGCATGATTTCCTTTAAGGTTACATCCCCAGAGCTGGCCAAGGCTGTATTAGGCCGTTTAAAGCTCATCGCCTTTGCCGAAAGCCTGGGTGGCGTAGAAAGTCTTTTAACCTATCCTATTGCCCAGACCCATGCAGAAATGCCAAAGGAAATGCTGGCTAAAACTGGTCTTGATGACAAGCTGCTGCGCTTCTCCGTTGGCATTGAGGATCTTGAGGATCTGATTGCTGACCTAAAGCAGGCTCTTAACGGTTGATAAAAATAAACATAAAGTGATAATATAAAGCTGTTATCTTACTAAAAAATGTCAGGCTCTGTTCCTGGCATTTTTCGTACCTGTATATAAAGAGGAGGTTTTCCCATGGCTGTTAATTTTGATGAAATAATTGACCGCAAAGGCACATCCTGCCTGAAATACGATTTTGCCCAGAAGCGAGGCTATCCTGCTGATGTGCTGCCCTTCTGGGTAGCAGATATGGATTTCCGTGCTCCCCAGGTGGTGATTGATGCCATTAAAAAGCGCACTGACCACGGTATCTTTGGTTATACCAATTTCACCGAAGAATATGAAGCTGTTATTGCCGACTGGATGACCAGATACCATAACTGGACTCCTGCCAATGGCAGTCTGGTTATCACTCCAGGTGTTGTTTTTGCCATTTCCATGGCCATTACTGCCTTTACAGAGCCTGGGGATGCCATTATCATCCAGCAGCCTGTTTACTATCCATTTGGTGCTACCATTAAAAACAACGGCCGCCAGCTGGTTAATAACTCCCTGAAGCTGGTTAATGGCCACTACGAAATCGATTTTGACGACTTTGAAGCAAAGATAAAAGACAATAACGTAAAGCTTTTCCTGCTGTGCAGCCCTCAGAATCCTGCTGGCCGTGTCTGGCACAAGGATGAGCTGCAGAAGCTGGCAGACATCTGCCTGAAGCATCATGTGCTGATACTGGCTGATGAAATCCATCACGAATTTATCCGCCCAGGCCATCAGCATACAGTGCTGGCTTCCCTGTCACCAGAGATTGCCCAGAATGTCATCACCTGCACCGCACCAAGCAAAACCTTTAACCTGGCTGGCCTCCAGCTGTCCAACATCTTCATTGAAAATCCAGAGCTTAGGAAACGCTTTAAAACCGCCATTTACAACACTGGCTATGACGAGCCAAATGTATTAGGCTTTGCAGCCGCCCAGGCAGCCTATACTCATGGCCGGCCATGGCTTGATGAGGCTTTAGCCTATATTGAAAAAAATATCCAGTTTGCTAAAAAATATCTGGCAGAGCATTTGCCAAAGGTAAGGTTCATTGACACTGAAGGCACCTATCTCATCTGGCTTGATTTCAATGCCTATGGTCTTTCCGTCCAGGAGCTGGAGGATATCATCGTTCACAAGGCCAAGCTCTGGCTGGACAGCGGCCACATTTTTGGCCAGGAAGGCAACGGCTTCCAGCGCATCAATGTAGCCTGCCCGCAAAGTGTTTTGAAACAGGGCTTAGATCAGCTGATTGCAGCCTTTAAGGATTTATAAGGGGTACTGATTCACTCCTTCAGCACCAGCTTCTAAAAGCTAAATGCAGACACTTAAAAACCGTAACCATCATCAAAATGGTTACGGTTTTTTCATGTCTTTTTAAATTAAAGCTGCCATTTCAAACTGCTCAGGCAGGATGCGCTGCAGGAACTGCCTGGTTCTGGCCTCCTTAGGATGACTGAAGATGTCTTCGGCACTTCCCTCCTCCACCACTACGCCATCAGCCATGAACACCACATGAGTGGCTACATCCTGGGCAAATTTCATTTCATGGGTTACTACAATCATGGTGATACCTTCCTCCTGGGCCAGGCTTTTCATAACCTGCAGCACCTCACCTACCAGCTCCGGATCTAAGGCTGATGTAGGCTCATCGAAAAGAATCACATCTGGTTTAACAGCAATAGCCCTGGCAATGCCTACACGCTGCTGCTGGCCGCCAGACAGCTGAGATGGATAATACTCTGCTCTTTCCAGCATTCCTACCTTCTGCAAGGCCTCCAGCCCAATCTCCCGGGCTTCCCTTTTGCTGATGCCACGGCCAGCCGTTAACCCCAGAGTGACATTTTCCAGGGCCGTCTTATTGGCAAAAAGATTATAGTTCTGAAATACAAAAGCCGTTTTCTTCCTGATATCAGCTATGGCTTGCTTGCTGGCTGATGCCAGCTGCAGCTTTTCCCCATGGAATTCCATAGTCCCGCCATCAGCCTGCTCCAGGAAATTCAGACACCTGAGAAAGGTGGTTTTACCAGAGCCGCTGGGCCCCAGGATAACTACCACATCTCCCTGGTCTATATCCATATTGACATTCTTTAAAATCTCTGCACCATTAAAGCTTTTACTTACGCCGCGAATGCTCATTAACATAATATCTGCCTCCTTTTACCTGCATACCTGAAGCATCAGGCTCTCTTTCCGCGGAAAGCACCGATTCTGCCTTCCACCAGGTGATAAAAAATCTGAATAATGGTGCAAAGCACTAAATAAACAAAAAATACATCTATATAAGCTTCCAGATAATTATAGCCAAAGGAAGCTGCTATCTTGCCTATAGCCATAATATCCTTAACTGTCATGAGAAAGGCCAGTGATGTTCCCTTTACCAGATTCACAGTGATGTTACAAATGCTAGGCATAGCTACCACCATGGCCTGAGGGATAATCACCCGCAAATAAACCTGCAATGAGCTAAGGCCAATGGCCAGTCCTGCCTCCATCTGCCCCCTGGGAATGCTATTAAGAGCTGAACGGAATACTTCTGCCAGCAGTGCCACTGTATTAATAGTGAATACTACCACTGCATACCAGAAAGGATCTACTGCCTCAAAGATATTTATCTGCCACCCCATGGCCTGTACCAGTACATTCAATACGCTGGGAAGCAGGCTGTACAAAAGCAGAATCTGTAAAACAATTGGTGTGCCCCGGACAAAGGATACATAACTCCTGACTATCCCCTGCAAAGTTTTGCAGCCATGCAGCCGTATCACCGCCAGATAAAAACCTATAGGCAGGGCAAGCAGCAACGATAATAAAGTCAGTTCCATGGTGACACCAGCACCTGCCCATACCTTTGGCAATGTTTCCTCCATAAATTCCCAGTCCAGCTCCATAGTATCACTCCTTGTAACCTCATTATCTCCAATAAATTCCCCTGGGTATCAGTTTCCACGCTCTAGCCTTTAGCTAAATAGTTTTCCAGCTTGTTAAAGCCCTGCTCTATAGCCAATGTCATTACCCAGTACACCAGCATGCAGGCTAAATATATCTCCAGTCCATAAGCCCCGAAATTCTGGGCAATGATTAAATTACCTTTGCCAATCAGGTCTATGAGACCAATGGTATAGGCCAGTGCACCTTCCTTCAAAAGGTTAATAACTGCATTGCCAAAATTCGGCAAAGCGATGACAGCCGCCTGAGGCAGCATTACCTGCCACACGCTCTGCCAGGGGCTTAAACCTATGCTCACTGCAGCCTCATACTGTCCTTTATCCACAGCTTCATAAGCTGCCCGGAAGACCTCAGAGATATATGCCCCAAACAACAGTGTAAAGGTAATGACTGCAAAGATACCTCTGTGCCAGTCATCTATTTCCCAGTCAAAAAGAGCTTCCGCCAGCTGTGGCAGCCCATAAAAAACTATAAACAGCAGCACAATGGATGGTGTACAGCGCATGATATATGTATAGCCATGAGCTATATACCTGCCTGCAGGATTTCTGCTGAGCTTGCCATAGGCCAGCAGGCCGCCTAGCAATGAACCCAGGCAGATACTGCTAATGCCTACCAGCAGCGTTACATCCAGATATTCCAGCAAAGCCGGCAGACTCTGCCACAGCATGCTTACATCAAATACCCTTGTTTCCATGCCAGGCGCCTCCTTTCCTGATAATTACTGCAAATACTGGCTCAGGCTTTCACCAAAGTACTTCTGCTCCAGTTCTGCAATCTTACCTTCAGCTCGTAACTCCTCAATAGCCTTGTCATACTCAGCTGCCAATTCCTTCTGTTCCTTGTTAAAGATAGGATATGTAGGGATGCCCTTATAGCGGATATAGGTTAACTTATCATTGAACTGATGGTATGGCGCATCGTCCTTCACGATGTTGTTCTTATAGCTGAGCTCCACCTCTAAATATGCATCATAACGTCCTTCCAGCACCCAGGAGTACGCATCTGCAATCTGAAAGGCCTCAGAAGAATCCAGCTTTATAGGTTTGTCGCTATGCTCCTTATTGTAGCTGTCAATAACCATGTATCTTGCGTCCTGTGGAGCAATAGGTACCAGCTTGCCGCTGAAATCAGCAAAGGATGGCAAATCCTTAATCTGCTGGGCATTTTCCTTGCGTATAACCAGGCCGATAACACTAGCACCAATATTATTCTGCGGGAATACGTACTTTTTCTTTCTAGGCTCTGTTATCCAGATACCCTTAGTTCCCACTGTATATTTGCCAGACTCTACGCCAATAAGCAAATCATCATCAGAGGTAGGTGTAAATTTAAATTCATACTGTGGCAGCTTCTTAGCCACTTCCTTCATTACAGCTACCTCAAAGCCATCTGCCTCTCCCTTTTCATTGACATAATCGTATGGCACATAGTAGTTGGTATATGCCACATTTACTATTTTCTTTCCCTGGTCGTTAGACGCTTCCTTAGCCTTGTCCTTGCCACAGCCTGCAAAGCTTGCTGCCAGAACACCTACCAATAACGCTGCTACGATTGCTTTTCCCTTATTTAACCAGCTCATAATCTCATCCTCCTGTAGCTTCCAAAACTTCCTTTAATCTTATTAATAACTTGGCTTTGCCTTTAAATTTCTGCTGCTGCCTCTCTTACCCAGGCAAAATGCTGCCAGTCTGTATCCCTTGGCACAGTGCAGTCAGCTCCTAAAATCACACCTTTTGTACCAGCCTTGGCAATAATCCTTCTGGTTTCTGCCTGAATCTCATCCTTAGTACCCTTATAAATAACTGATGCTGCCAGATTGCCAAAACCTCCCAGTACAGAGCTGTTTGGGAAGAGCTTTCTGCCCTCCTCTAAAGGTACTTCCTCCACAACTGCGGCCCAGTTAACGGTTTTTACTGGATAATCCTTGTACCAGCTCAGGTCATTACGATGGCCGGCATAACCGCAGATATGTAAAATATTGTAATCGCTGACGCTGTTAGCAGCCTGCAGTATAGCCTTTTCTCCTGGCGCCAGCACTTCCTGGTAAAGCTCCTCTGTAATGCCATCTCCCAGCAGATTCTGGACACTGAGGTAAATACCAGTAACTCCAGCTTCCTTAATCAGACGCTTGGCCAATTTTGCCAAATCTCCGGAAATTACCTCAAAGGCCTTTTTCAGGTCTTCCTTTTCCTCCAGAGCCAGCTTAGCTAAAAACGCATCTTCAGAATCAAGTGTGCCTGGCTGCATGAACTTCAGGGTTGTGCCAGCGCAGAATATATTGTAAAAGGTTGCCACCTGCTGGCCATAGCGGGATGTGATTTCCTTAGCATAAGCAATCTGCTGGGTAAACCAGGGATCATCATCAGCCAGTGGCTGAATATTGGCCAGCTCCTTAGCAGATTTAGCAGTGTACAGCAAATCGTTATTATATGGGAAAAAACCATCTGTCATAATCTTAACGAAATCCGGCTGGAATTCACTAATGTACTTGCGTTCCCCTGCCAGCAGCTGCTGGTTCAGTGCAGGCTCTTTAAAGGCATTAGCATGAATTTCATCTGGCAGGAAATGGAACCAGAAGCCTGATGGGACCCTGTCTACCTCTTTGCCATCCATAGCATCCAATACCAGCTGCTTTCTATTTTCACTATAATTCTTTGACATAATTTCATCCTCCTTGTTAATAACATACTATTTATATATGTTTACTTGTTATTTGATGTTCCTTATAATACTCTTTGTTTTCATATATGTCAAGTATGTTTATAAAAATTTTCACAAAAAAACTGGAACAGTTTCCTGTCCCAGTTCATAAAATCTTATTTAATTATTGTATTTACAGGCTTCCCGCGTACTTTACCAATGGTATTTTTCACCTCTGGCAATTTTAAAAGACCTGTAAATCTGTTCCACCAGCAACAGGCGGATCATCTGATGGGTAAAGGTCATAGGGGAAAAACTCAGGCGGAAATCTGCTGCCTGCCGTACCTCCTCTGACAGGCCAAAGGCACCGCCAATCAGGAAGGTAATGCTGCTTTTGCCTTCTAAACCCAGCTTTTGGATTTTCTCCGACAAAGCCTCTGAGGAAACAGCCTTGCCATATACATCCAGCACAAAGAGGTAGCTGCCTTCAGGTACCTGCTTGAGGAGGCGCTGGCCTTCAGCTGCCAGCACCTGCTGCTTTTCAGCCTCAGAAGGATTATCCTTCATCTTTTCCTCATTGATTTCCACAATTTTTACATTGGCAAAGGTTCCTAACCGCTTTAAAAATTCATTAATACCAGCAGTTAAATACTTTTCCTTGATTTTCCCTGCGGCAACTATAGTGATTTTCATGTATTAGCCCTCTTGTGGTGCTGCCTCCAGCTTAACGCTGTTGGTTATGGTCTGGCCATCATGGATATACTTAACCTCTACAGTATCCCCAACCTTATGGGAAATAATAGCGGCTCTCAGCTCACCGACAGTATTGGTTTCCTTGCCATCAATAGCCAGGATGATATCACCACGGCGGATACCTAATTTACCTGCAGGGCCATCTAAAGTAACCTGCTCCACATAGACACCGGCATCAATGTTGAGGCGATATCCCTGACGTGCTGCAGTAGCCTTGTCAAAAATCCCCACGCCGAGGTAGGGTCTGATAACACGTCCGTTGGCAATCAAATCTTCAATAACAGACTGAACGGTATTACTTGGAATAGCAAAGCCCATGCCCTCAACACCGTTGGCTGCCAGCTTGGCAGAGTTGATGCCGATAACCTTGCCATCAGCGTTTACATCCATGGCATCCACCACCAAAGTTGTGTCATCATAGCCGTCCCATCCTGCCAGGTAACGGGCCAGACAAGCACGGTCCAGGTTGGTCACCTTCCCGTCACCATTCACATCACC
>JAFPCE010000230.1 GCA_017390245.1 Selenomonadaceae bacterium | reverse complement strand
GCTTTGACGCTTTCCGTACTTCACATGAGAGTCAGAAGAATGAGGTTAATCCGAACGAAGAACTTGGTAAAATCCTGGACTGGGATGCAGTAAATGCTTTCCGCCGCAATGCTCTGAATCCTGACCATCCTGTAATTCGTGGTACTGCTCAGAATGATGATATTTATTTCCAGACCCGTGAGACTGTTAACAAGTATTACGAGGCTATTCCAGCATTAGTTGAAGAGGCTATGGCTGATCTGGCAAAGATTACTGGCAGAGAGCATCACCTCTTTGATTACTATGGTGCTAAGGACGCTGAGCGCGTTGTTATCGCTATGGGTTCTATTAACCAGACTCTGGTGGAGGCTGTTGATTATCTTAATGCTAAGGGTGAGAAGGTTGGTATGGTAGCAGTTCATCTCTTCCGTCCATTCTCTGTTGAGCATTTGCTGGCAGCTATTCCTGAGACTGTAACTAAGATTGCTGTTATGGACCGCACTAAGGAGCCAGGTGCTCTGGGTGAGCCACTGTACATGGATGTACGTACTGCATTCTACAACACTGACAGACATCCAGTTATCGTTGGCGGCCGTTATGGCTTAGGCGGTAAGGATGTTAACCCAGATCAGGTACTGGGCATTTATGAGGAGTTAAAGAAGGAAGCTCCTATGAATGGCTTTACCATCGGTATTAATGATGACTTAAATGGCACTTCCCTGCCACTGTATCCTGAGGATGTAGACCTTACTCCAGAGGGCACTACTGCTTGCAAGTTCTGGGGCTTAGGCTCTGATGGTACTGTTGGTGCAAACAAGTCTGCTATCAAGATTATCGGCGATAAGACTAAGCTCTACGCTCAGGCTTATTTCGCATACGATTCCAAGAAGTCTGGCGGTATTACCATGTCCCACTTGAGATTTGGTTCTCAGCCAATTGCTTCTCCATATCTCATTAACAATGCAAACTTCATTTCCTGCTCCCAGCAGTCTTACGTTGATAAGTATGACCTGTTAGCAGGCTTGAAGAAGGATGGCACTTTCCTGCTGAATACAATCTGGAGTGATGCAGAGTTAGATGAGCATCTGCCAGCTTCCATGAAGCGTTACATTGCTAAGAATAACATTAAGTTCTACACTGTAAATGCTGTCAAGATTGCTCAGGACCTGGGCTTAGGCGGTCGCTTCAACATGGTAATGCAGTCTGCATTCTTCAAGTTAGCAGATATTATTCCTATTGACAGTGCTGTACAGCATCTGAAGGACGCTGTTGTTACTTCCTATGGCAAGAAGGGCCAGAATATCGTAGATATGAACTGGGGCGCTATTGATGCTGGTATTAATGCCCTGCATCTGGTAGAGGTTCCTGCTGCCTGGGCTGATGCTCAGGATGAGAAGGTTGTGGCTGAATCTAATCTGCCTGAGTATGTTGAAAAGATTCAGAACCCTGTTAACCGTCAGGAAGGTAACAAGATTAGCGTAGCTACTCTGGCCAGCCTGGCAGACGGTACCTTCCCTAGCGGCTCTGCTGCTCATGAGAAGCGCGGTATTGCCATTAACGCTCCAGAATGGGATGCTACTAAGTGTATCCAGTGTAATCAGTGCTCCTTTGTCTGCCCTCATGCTGCTATTCGTCCAATTCTTACTACTGATGCAGAGCTGGCAGCTGCTCCAGAGGGTATTGCTTCTAAGGCTGCTATTGGTGCTAAGGGCTTGAACTTCACCATGGCAGTATCCGTAATGGACTGCTCTGGCTGCGGCAACTGTGCTAATGTATGTCCTGCTAAGGAAAAGGCATTGGTAATGAAGCCAATTGCTACTCAGGAAAGCAAGCAGGCTATCTTTGATTATGGTGTAGATCCTGCTAAGGTTGCACCTAAGGCAAACCCTGTTAAGAAGGAAACCGTTAAGGGCTCCCAGTTTGAGCAGCCATTGCTTGAGTTCTCTGGCGCATGCGCAGGCTGCGGTGAGACTCCTTATGCTAAGCTCATTACCCAGCTCTTTGGTGACCGCATGATGATTGCTAATGCTACAGGCTGCTCCTCCATCTGGGGCGCTAGTGCACCAGCAATGCCATATACCAAGAATGCTTTAGGCCACGGTCCTGCATGGGCAAATTCCTTGTTTGAGGATAATGCTGAGTATGGCTTAGGTATGTTCCTGGGTGTTAAGGCTGTTCGTGAGTCCTTAGCTGCTGATATTGCCAAGGCTGTAGAGGAAAGCCATGGTTCTGCTGCATTGCAGGAGGCTATGAGCGAATGGCTTGATAACATGAATGTTGGTGAAGGCTCCCGTGCCCGTGCTAATGCTTTAGCAGATATGCTGGAGGATGAGAAGGGCAGCGATGAGCTCTTAAATAAGATTTATGAGAACCGTGACTTTATGGTTAAGCGTTCCCAGTGGATCTTCGGTGGTGACGGCTGGGCTTACGATATCGGCTATGGCGGTGTAGACCATGTACTGGCTTCTGGTGAGGATGTAAATGTATTTGTATTTGATACTGAGGTATATTCCAACACTGGCGGACAGGCTTCTAAGGCTACTCCAACTGCTGCTATTGCACAGTTTGCTGCAACTGGTAAAAAGACCAAGAAGAAGGATCTGGGCATGATGGCTATGACCTATGGTTATGTATATGTAGCTCAGGTTGATATGGGTGCAGACAAGAATCAGGTACTGAAGGCTATTACTGAGGCTGAGGCTTATCCAGGACCATCCCTTATCATTGGTTATGCTCCATGTATCAACCATGGTATCCGCATTGGCATGGGCAGAAGCCAGGAAGAGGCTGGCAAGGCTGTAGCATGCGGCTACTGGGCTAACTTCCGTTACAACCCAGCACTCATTGGCAGTGACAAGAACCCATTCTCCCTGGATTCCAGAGAGCCAGACTTTGATAAGTTTGAGGACTTCCTGTTAGGTGAGGTTCGTTATTCTTCCTTGAAGCGCAGCTTCCCTGAGGCAGCTGAGGCTCTCTTTGAGAAGACCAAGAATGACGCTGTTACCAGACTGAACAACTACAAAAAACTGGCAGGCAAGCTCTAATAAGTAATTATTAAGCTGTGCTGAATATAATGCTCCCGTGTTTCTGCATTTGCAGAGATGCGGGAGTATTTCGTTGCGCCAATATAGACTATGGCTTTTGGTTGTAAGTAAATGCACAAATATGCTAAAATTGATTAGTTAGATAAGTGTTTATTAGGAGGAGCGTAAATGGCTATTTTAGAAATTGTAAAAGCTGGCGATCCTGGTTTAAAGCAGGAATGTGAGATTGTAGATAAAATCGATAGTAAGATTAGAAAGCTGCTGACCAATATGGCAGAAACTATGTACAAGGCTGACGGTGTTGGCCTGGCTGCACCACAGATTGGTGTTAATAAGTGTATCGTTGTTATGGATGTGGGCGATGAAAATGGCCTGATAGAAATGGTTAATCCGGAAATCGTAGAAAAAGAAGGCTCTATGATTGATTCTGAGGGCTGTCTCAGTGTGCCAAATGTTTTTGGTGATGTAGAGCGCTTTGAAAAAGTAACTGTAGAATATCTGAACCGCTGGGGCAAGAAGAAGCGCCTGACAGCAACTGGATTGCTTTCCCGCTGCATCCAGCATGAAACTGACCATTTGAAGGGTGTATTGTTTATAGATATTGCCAAGAGCATTCGCCAGGGAGATAAGCACTGATGCAGAAATTAAGAACTATTTTTATGGGCACTCCTGATTTTGCTGTGCCATGTTTGCGTACATTGCAGGAGAAAACTGAGGTTATAGCAGTTATTACCCAGCCAGACAGACCAAAAGGCAGAGGCCATAATCTGCAGGCATCTCCAGTAAAGCAGGTGGCTTTAGAATATAATCTGCCTGTGTATCAGCCTGAAAAGATTAAGACAGATGAGTTTACTGCTAAACTGGAGGAAATGGCCCCAGATTTAATTGTGGTAGTGGCCTTTGGGCAGATTTTGTCCCAGCGTATTCTTGATATTCCAAGACTTGGCTGTGTTAATGTTCATGCATCCCTTTTGCCACGTTACAGAGGGGCTGCTCCTATTCACTGGTCCATTATCAATGGTGAGACTGAAACTGGTGTTACCACTATGCTGATGGATGCAGGACTGGATACTGGTGATATGCTGTTAAAGGATAGTGTTGCCATAACTGAGGAAATGACTACAGAAGAGCTTCATGATAAACTGATGGCTATGGGGTCCCGTCTCCTTGCCGATACAGTGGACGGACTGGCAGCTGGCACTATTCAGCCAGAAAAGCAGGATGATTCCATTTCCAACTATGCAGGTATGCTGAATAAGGAAATTGCCCATATTGACTGGACAAAATCTGCGGCAGAGGTACATAACCTGATTCGCGGTCTGAATTCCTGGCCAGTAGCCTGGAGCAATTTAGATGGCAAGGGCTTTAAGTTCTGGCAGACCAGGGTGCTGCCAGGTGAAGCCAAGGGACAGCCAGGGGAAGTAGAAGAACTGACTAAGAAGGGCTTTGTGGTTGCTGCTGGCAAAGGCCATATTGAGGTACTGGAGATTCAGCCTCCTAGCAAGAAGCGCATGAATGCAGGTGACTACGTTCGTGGCCATGGCATTGCTGCTGGCATGGTATTTAATTGATTTTCAGTGATATTTGAGGTTTTAATATGAGTTGTGCTTTAGGAAATATACAGGCAAAGAAAAGATTATTTATCAGTCTTCTGATAGTAAGCCTCATTGCCTTGTCTGTAATATTTTTTGGCATTTGGAAAATATCATATCTGGGCTTGCAAAGTATTCATGAGTTTTTACCAGCTGCTTTTGGTGCAGTACTACTGGTGATTGTTTTACTGCAGGGCTGGGGCATATTCAGTGTGGTGGCAGGAGTGAAGGGCTGGAAAATTCCCCAGCTGTTTTACCGGCAGACATACTGGCTTTTAAATATGCTGTTTTATGTGGTTCTGGGAGCAGGCAGGGTATTGCGGATTGACAGACGGAGAATAGAGGCTTCCTTTGTGGCAGTCAGCAATGCTGTTATCCGCAACTGTCATTTAAAGGTTACGGCAGACAGGTTGCTGGTGCTGACGCCCCATTGTCTGCAGCTGGCCTCCTGCCCTCATAAGATAACCAGAGACCCTAATAACTGCAAGCGCTGTGGTGGCTGTGATGTGGGTGCTCTGGTAACCATGGCAGAGGAAATGGGGTTTCACTTTTTTGTACTGACAGGTGGTACTCTGGCCAGACAGACTGTAAAGAAAATAAGGCCACAGGCCATTGTGGCAATTGCCTGCGAAAGGGATTTAACCAGTGGTATACAGGATGTATATCCAATTCCATCTGTGGGCGTCATGAATATCAGGCCTAACGGGCCATGCTACAATACCCACGTGGATTTGGCAGAATTCAGGGAGGCTATTGAGGCCATTATAGATAAAGACACTATTGGAAAAAAGACAGATAATAAGGAATAGCTGTTATTATAGAGGAGATATAAATGGATAAGGCAAGGGAAACAGCTTTAAAAATTCTCAATGAAGTATACCAGAATGATGCTTATGCTAATGTGGCTTTGACCAGAGAAGTGAGGAAGAGCCAGCTTTCTGATGTAGACAGAAGATTTGTGACGGAGCTGGTTTATGGGACAGTTAAAGCTGGCGGCACTCTTGACTGGATTATAAAGAAATATATCAGCCGTCCCTGGAATAAAATAGATGCTGTGGTAAAAAATATCCTGCGTCTGGGTGTGTACCAGATTCGCTATATGGACAAGGTGCCGGATTCTGCAGCCTGTAATGAATGTACTGAGCTTGCTAAGGGCTATGGGCATGCGGGCTTAAGCGGCTTTGTTAATGGCGTGCTCCGCAGTATGGTGCGGGAGCCGGAAAAAGGTGATTTTCCAGAAGGCAAAGGGAAGGCGACCTTGCAGCTGGCATTAAGGGAGCAGCATCCTGAATGGCTGGTACGCCGCTGGATTAAGGAATTTGGCTATGATGAGGCAGTGAAGCTGTGCCAGTTCAACAATCAGCAGCCACCTTTAGTGGTGCGTACAAATACTCTGCGCACAAATCCATCTGAGCTGGCTTTGCAGCTGACATCTATGGGGGTGGAGGCTGTGCGCTCCCGATTTGCTGATGAGGGCTTGATATTGGAAAATTATGGTTCGCTTGATGCATTGGAACCATTGCAGGATGGTGCCTGCCAGGTACAGGATGAAAGCTCCATGCTGGTAGCTCATGTACTATCCCCAGAGCCTGGTGACTTTGTGATAGATGTATGCAGTGCCCCAGGGGGTAAAACTACACATATTGCAGCCTTGATGGATGATATTGGCCGTATAGTGGCCTGTGATATTTATGAACATAAGCTGGAAAGGGTGCAGGAGAATGCCCAGCGGCTGGATATTCATATTATTGAACCAAGGCTGCTGGATGCCCGTGAGGTTTGGAAGGAATATCCTAAGCAGGCTGATCGCGTGCTGGTGGATGCGCCATGCTCTGGCTTAGGGGTATTGCGCCGTAAGCCTGATTCCCGTTGGCGTAAAAGTGAAAAGCTGGTAAAGGAGCTGCCTGAGCTGCAGCTGGCCATCTTGAAAAGTGCGGCTAACGCAGTAAAGCCAGGTGGTATATTAGTATATAGCACCTGTACTATTGCCAGGGAAGAAAATCAGGACGTGGTTAATACATTTTTGGCTCAGGCCAGGGATTTCCAGCTGGAGCCTGTAGGGCCAAGGCTGCCATTTGAATGTGATGCAGATATGCTGCAGCTTTATCCCCAGCGGGATGGCACAGATGGCTTCTTTATTGCCTGCATGAGGAGAAAATAATGGAAAATATTTTTGGCAAGGATTTAAGCCAGATAACAGATATGGTTACCGGCTGGGGGCTGCCAAAGTTCCGCGGCAAACAGCTGGCAGAGTGGCTTTATAAAAAAAGTGCCATAAGCTTTCAGGATATGCAGAACCTGCCTAAGGCAATGCGCCAGCGTTTAGAGGCAGAGTGTACCATTGACAGGGCAGCCAGCGTAGCAAAGCTGGAATCTGGAGATGGCAAAACCACTAAGCTTCTCTTAAGCTTCAGTGATGGGGTGGCAGTGGAGACAGTGCTCATGCGCCAGCCTTATGGTAACAGCATCTGTGTATCTTCCCAGGCAGGCTGCAATATGGGCTGCGCTTTCTGTGCCTCAACGCTGCATGGCATGGTGAGAAATCTTACTGTGGGAGAAATGCTGGCTCAGACCTATTATATAAATGATCTGCTGAAAGAGCAGGGAGAAAAGGTAGATACCATAGTTATTATGGGCTCGGGTGAGCCTTTGACAAACTATGATAACGTGCTGCGCTATATCCGCCTGCTGCATGAAGACTACAGTCTGGGCATGAGCTATCGCAGCATAACCTTGTCCACCTCTGGCATTGTGCCTAATATTTACCGGCTGGCAGATGAGGGGATTCCTGTGAATTTATCCATTTCCCTACATGCACCAGAAAATGAGCTGCGCTCTGAACTGATGCCTATTAACAGAAAATATCCTATGGCAGATGTGATTAAGGCAGGTAAGGCCTATGGTGATATAACTCATCGCCGTGTTACCTACGAATATATCCTCATTGACGGAGTTAACGATAATCTGAAACAGGCACAGGAGCTGGTGCAGCTTCTAAAGGGCCAGCTGGCCAGCGTGAATCTGATTCCTATTAATCCTGTGGCTGAAAAGGACTGGCGCCGGCCATCATTGGCACGTATAGAGTTCTTTGAGAATTATCTGCTGGAGCATCATATTACGGCTACCGTGCGCCGGGAAATGGGCAATGATATCCAGGCTGCCTGTGGCCAGCTGAGAAATAAATATATCAGCAAAAGCTGATAACTGCTGATTTTTATTTACTTGCAGTGATAATAGGGGTAAAATAAAAAGATAAGTATTGTCTGTAGGAGGCACTTTATGTCAATTGGCAATCTGGAATCTTTTTTAGAAAAACATATAGAAGGCTTCTTTAACCGCAAGCTGGGCAGTGTTGTAGAACCGGCTGAGGTATTAAAGCAGCTGGAACGGGAATTATTACATAAAAGGAAAAAGGGGAGCAGTGAAACTGTCGTCCCTAATTCCTATTGTATTGAGTTAACCAGTGCTGACTACCAGAAGCTGTGTGCCAGAAAATTTCTGGATGAGCTGTATTTGCAGACAGAAAAGCTGGTAATCCGCAATAACTGCTTTATGGATGGTGTATTGAATATTACTGTTAATAGTAATGATGATATACCTAAGGGAACCTGCCGTATTTTATCCAGCTTTACTGACCCAGCTCAGCAGGAGGCAATGGCAGGAGAAGTAGAAAGTAATACTATTGTGCTGGATAAATCTGATTTCAATCCGCCACTGAATCTGCCTGCAGAGTATAAATCTGCAAGCCTGCTGGCAGTGGAGGGACCAGATATAGATTCTTATCTGGAGTTTGGTGAAAAACCAATTTATCTGGGCAGACGGGTTAACAATGATTTTATTTTGACAGATGCTAATGCGTCTCGTGTGCATGCCTATATAACCTATGAGCGCCATCGCCATATTTTGTATGATGCAGAGAGCTTAAATGGCACCTATATCAATAAGCAGCTGGTGGTGGCACCGCAGCTATTACATCCTGGTGATGAGATAGCTATCGGTGAAACTGTGCTCTTGTATGAGGTAATTTAATATGGAAGCAACAGCAATAGGAATAAAGGTATTGGGCATAGTCCTGCAATATGGACTATTGATATTTTTGCTGCTGTTTGTTTATAAGGCTATAAACTTTATGGCAAAAGACAGCAAGGCAATACGCACAGATATTTATACGGAAACCGAGATAACAGTGGAGGAAGCAGTGCTGACAGTGCTGGAGGCAATAGACCAGCGCATGATTGGCCGGCGCTTTGCTTTTACTGAGCAAATCAGTATTGGCCGCAGTGATGATAACGATATTGTGATTAACGATGGCTATGTATCTCATCATCATGCGGTGATTACCTTGTATAATAATTTATATGTTATAGAGGATCTGGGCAGCAGGAACAGGACGTTAGTGAATGGACAGGAGCTGGAAGGCAGACAGTATCTGCAGTCTGGTGATATGATTAGCGTCGGTACTGTTGTATTACAGTTTGGGAGGTGACAGGGTTGGTCAGATATGAAGAAGCCACAGATATTGGCTTAGTGCGTGAGCTGAATGAAGACAGTCTCCTGTGCCGGCCTCCTGGGGATTTTGTGGTGGCTGATGGCATGGGCGGCCATGCTGCAGGTGAAATAGCCAGCCGTATATTTACAGATATTGCTGATAAGTATTTATCTGAATATAAGGAAATCTCTACTGAAAATGATATGCAGGAGCTGTTTCAGGCAGGCAATTATGGCATACTGACAAGTATTGAGAACATCCTGAACGCTTTGGCATGGGTACAACAGCTACTATGCTGCATGTTGCTGGCAGCAAGGCTATGTGGGCCCATGTAGGCGATAGCAGATTGTATTTACTGCGCCGGTCTTCTCTGCAGCAGATTACCAGTGATCATACCTATGTAAATACACTTTTAGCTATGGGCAGCATCACCCCGCAGGAAGCCGAAAACCATCCTGACCGGAACAAACTGCTGCGGGCAGTTGGTGCAGAGGAGACGCTGCAGGTAGATACAGGGAGCTTCCAGCTAGAGCAGGGGGATATTATGCTGCTGTGCTCTGACGGACTGACTAATATGGTGACAGAACCAGCTATTCAGACAGTATTGGAAGCAAAGCAGTGCAAGAACAGAGCTGAAGCGCTGGTGGAATGTGCCAAAGCTGCTGGCGGTAAGGATAATATTTCCATAATTGTGGTGGAGTACTATGAAGAATAAAAGCTTAATTCTCATGGCCATTGATTTTGTGATTTTGTTTTGCGGCCTGGGTATATTAATGCTCAAAGAATATCCCCAGATGAACCTGGCACCACTTCCCTGGGCCGGAGCAGCTATGGCTGCAGCATTTGGGGCGCAGATATATTTGCTGAGAAAGAAAAGCTATGGTGATGTCTGGCTTTTGCCCATAGTTATTTTCTTTGCTAATATTGGCATTATTATGCTGGCCAGACTGAAGCCTGTGCTGTGTATACCACAGCTGAGATGGCTGATAATCGGCCTGGCGGTGATGATGGTGGTGGTACACTTTTCCAGGTTTTTACGGGAATTGATGCAATATCAGTACATTCTGGGAATATGTACTATTCTGGTATTATGCCTTTCCCTGTTATTTGGTACAGAAATAGGCGGCAGTAAAAACTGGCTGGTTTTAGGGCCGGTTCAGGTGCAGCCATCAGAGTTTGGCAAAATACTGCTGGTACTGTTTCTGGCAGCATTCCTTTCAGATCACCGAGAGGTGCTGGAGGGAGCTAAAAAAAGATTTTTGTTTTTGGAATTACCGCCGTTGAAGTTTATTGCCCCGCTTTTATGTATCTGGGGCATGGCTATCCTGATGTTTGTTGTGCAGAGGGATTTGGGCTCAGCATTATTGTTTTTCTGCATGGCGGTGTTTATGACATATATGGCCACCGGCAGTAAATCATACGTATTTATTGCCCTTGGATTCTTCTGCCTGGCGGCTGTGGCGAGCTACAAGCTGTTTGGCCATGTGCAGGTGAGATTTAATATCTGGATGAATCCCTGGGCGGATCCAGCAGGACAGGCCTATCAGGTTGTCCAGTCGCTATTTGCCTTCGGAGCAGGCGGTGTCTGGGGAACAGGCTTTACCCATGGCCATCCTGAACTGATACCAGAGGTGCATACAGATTTTATATTTTCTGCCATTGGTGAAG
>JAFPCE010000229.1 GCA_017390245.1 Selenomonadaceae bacterium | reverse complement strand
CTGCTATTGAGGAGGAAGCGCCTAAGGCAGCACCTAAGAGATCTGCCGTTACTCCTAGAAGACCATTAACTGGTGGTAATAATTTAGCGAATATTATAGAAAATAAACCACAGCTTCCGGTTATGCCGGAAGGGGCTGCAGCAAATAACCAGCCGGTGGCTGCACCTATGGTACCAAGAAATATTTTGCAGCAGTACCAGAGTGCTGGTACTCAGGCAGGTGTCCAGCAGGCTGAAAATAAGGTGCATAATCTAGAGCCAGCTCCGGCAATGACTGCTTCAGTACAGCAGACTGCACCAGTTTCTGCAGTGAATACTTCCATACAGCAGGCTGTAGCGGCTGTTGTGGATGCTAATAACATAGCTAGGGCAGAGAACAGGCCGGGAGAAAATCAATTCCAGCCACTGCATACGGAGATAGCTGATAGCAGCAATAGTGGCAAAATTATTAAACCAATGAAGAAAACTGCCAGCCCAGTACCTGAGAGCAACAATGATACTGAAACGGCAGAAAATATAGAAGAACAGGAAACCATTGCTGATTTGCAAAATGAAGTAGCTGCCATGAAGGCTATGCTTATGGAATATGGCAAAAATGGCAATGAAGCGGCTGGGGTGGAAACCTTGCAGTCTGCTTTGGTAGCAAATGAGGTACAGGATGCTGTTATGCAGGATATGATTTCCCGCCTGGCAGGTTCTGAGATTATTGCACCTAAGGATTCTATCAAGGCTGGGAAAGCTTTAGAACGGTATTTACGCAAGGCAGTGCGCCTGGCTACAGGAATAACTCTCTATTCTGATAAGCCAAAGATTGTTGCCTTAATCGGTCCAACTGGTGTGGGGAAGACTACTACTTTGGCGAAGATTGCAGCTAAATTCGTTTTGGAATCCAGTACCAAGGTAGCATTGATAACTGCTGATACTTATCGTATTTCTGCAGTGGAACAGTTAAAAACCTATTCTGATATTCTGGGGCTGCCTTTGGAAATAGTTTATAACCCAGAGGCTTTACAGGAAGCAATAAAAAAACATGCAGATAAACAGCTGATTCTTATTGATACGGCAGGTAGAAGCCAGTATAACGAGTTCCAGATGAAGGAGCTTTGTGAGCTTCTGGCAGTAGATCCTAACATTGAGAAGCATCTGGTAATGAGCTCCACCACAAAAAATAGTGATGGTATGGAGCTGGTAAATAATTTCTCTATTTGCGAACCATCCAGGGTTATTTTTACCAAGGTAGATGAAACCAGCACACATGGTATTATTCTTAATGTTTTACATAAGCGCAAGCTGGCGCTGTCTTATCTGACTACCGGACAGAGCGTGCCAGATGATATTGAACCAGCTAGTTTGGAAAGACTGACAGAAATTTTATTGAGGTAATATATGGATGATCAGGCTACAAGACTACGCAAGTTAGTAGAAGGGAAAACCTCATATTCAGATAATATTCAGGACAGAGTTATCAGGGCAAATGCAGTTAACAGCCTGACCCAGGATAGCCATCCTAGTGCCAGGACTATTGCCATCACAAGCGGTAAGGGCGGTGTAGGCAAAACAAATCTGGCGGTCAATCTGGCAATAGCCATGGGGAAAATGGGCAAACGGGTCATAGTTCTGGATGCTGACATGGGAATGGCTAATGTAGATGTGCTTTTAGGTACATCTTCCAAGAAAAATCTGATGGATTTGCTGCAGGATGATGTATCTATTGAGGATGTGCTGATTCGCGGACCTTATGGCGTAAGCTATATTTCCGGTGGTTCAGGTATGGAGCATGCTGCGGAGATGACTATGCTGCAGCAGCAAAAGCTGTTCAATAAGCTGACAGCTTGTGATGCCTGGGCGGATATTATCATTATTGATACTGGTGCGGGTATTGGCAAAAATGTACTGGATTTTATAGTAGCTGCAGATGAAGTGCTTTTGGTATTAACGCCAGAGCCTACTTCACTGACAGATGCCTATGCAGTTATTAAAGCCTATAGCCAGGTTTGTGATACCCAGGCGGTTAAACTGATTGTTAACAAGGTATTTGACGCCATAGAAAGTGCTGAAACTGCTAATAAGATGATTCGTACTGCTGACAGATTTCTGCATGTAGATATTGAAAGCATAGGCTATGTATGTGATGACAGACATTTAGTGCAGGCTGTCAGAAAACAGAAACCTGTAGTGGAAGCATTTCCAGATTCACTGGCAGCACGATGTATCCAGTCTCTGGCAAGCAATCTGCTGACAGGCAGAAATGAAGAAGTAAAACTGGGCTGGGGTGGCTTTTTGCGGCGCATGCTGCAGCTAGGAAGATGACATTTGCATATTTTTCAGAAAATAGGAAAATTTTCTCAATAAATAATCAAACTTTTTCCGTATTTGTTTTGCACATATAGTTAAT
>JAFPCE010000228.1 GCA_017390245.1 Selenomonadaceae bacterium | reverse complement strand
TCGCTAATGCCCTTGCTGAAGTAATATGGCACAGCATTTTCCCCAGTGCCTGGATATTTTGCTGAGGTACCACCAGTTACATAAGTTGGATACTCCTGAGCAGGGCTGAAGTTAGCATAACCAACTGTCAGCTTATCCTTGCCACCGCCCCAGTTAAAGTCCAGCTTAGCACCATCAATGCCGCCGCCAGCCTCTTCATCAGACCAGAAGCCTGTAGCACCAAAGGTATGTCCAAAGCGGCCAGCCACAAACTTGCCGCCCATAACATCATCCATTTCAATATAAGCCTTGGCAATCCAGTTGTTATCAGCGCTGCTGAAATCTGGATAATATGGATTAGCAGTTGAATCTGCCTTGTTCCACTTAAAAAGCCCGTCAGCATAATTACCAGATAAGCCATACTCATTGTTATTCATAACATTGATCTGGCCCACAAAGCGCATGTTGTCGCCTACAGGATGGTTTACAGACAGGCGGACCCTGCTGGTCATAGCATCATCATGGTCAATCTTGGCATATTTAGCACGGAGATCACCATGGAGATTCCAGGCAGCATTGTTGCCGCTTCTTTCAGCCTGCTGCTTTTCGTATTTATGTTTAGCTTTTTCTACCTTTAAAACTTCTGTTAATTCTTTAATCTCAGCCCTTAAAGCTTCAATCTGATCCCTGGTAGGGGCTGCATCCACTACAGACACAGTGTTCAGAGAAAAAGCAGTGGTCAATACGAGAGCAAGAATTTTCTTACTATATTTCATTTTGTCCCCCTCCTTCTCTCTTAGAAACGACCTGTTAAGGAAACAATAGTCATATTGTCTGCCTTCTCGTTAATATCATCCAATGCTGCATGATAATGGTGAGTAGTGCCCACCTTAGCATCCCAGAACCGTAAGTTATAGCTGTTCATGCTGTTGCCGAAGGTCTGCATGAAGGTCAGCTTCAGGTTCTTATCCAGCATGTAGTTAAAGCCCACAACAGGACCCTTAACACCCTGGGCTGCCAGCAAATCATCAGCTACAGCAATAGAGCTCAGCATGCTGGAGCTCATTACATAATAGTCGTTGGAAGCCGTTACATAGCCTGTAAGTCTGGAAGCTGGGGAAATATTTCTCCAGTCAAGGTTAATGCCGAAGGAACCCTTGTCGCCCCACTTAGCTTCTTTATAACGGAGGCTGATGTACTCAGCCTTCTGATGTTCATAAGTCTTGGTATAGTTGTCAGTCTTGGCCTTAGCTGCAGAAGTAGCGCCCTTGCCCATGTAGACAGTATCTGTATTAAAGTCTACCAGATAATCGCCTACCAGCTTGAAGTTTGGACCCATCTGGGCGGTAATACCAATGCCACGGACATCATGGTCATTTGGATTGTCAATAAACCATGGAGTATAAGCACTGCCAGTAGCAATCTTCTGCTCTCTGCCGTTATTCATTTCCTTCAGCCACATACCGTGTAAGGTAATAGCAGGGCTGATGGCAATCTTGGCATTCATGAACATTGCCTTTTCAACTGGTTTAGTAAGCAGTTTAGAACCTAAGTATTTGAGACCTGCTTCAGGTGTCAATGCTGAAGTTGTGTTAATTTCAGGATACTGCTGCAATGCACCAAATTTAGCATAACCTAAGGTCAGTTCCTTAAAGATGTTATTGTGCCAGGAAATCTTCGCGCCATCAATGCCGCCAAAGGCATCAGCATCGCCATAAAGACCGGTAGCACCAAAGGTCTGGCCAAAGCGGCCAATGGTAAGGGTAGTATCCTTGCCCAGCATATCCCGCAGCTCTAAGTTTGCATCAGATACCCAGGTACCATCTGTAGCCTCTAAATCTGGATAGATATTCTTGGCTGCAGTATAGCCCCCTGCATAATTCTTGGAGCTATAGGTGTTAATCTTGTGGGCAAAATGCTCAGACAAGCCCATTGGGTTATCATTCATCAAAGCCCATCTGGTGTTAAAGCGCACCTTGTCATTTAAATCATGGGTAAAGGAAATTCTCGCTCTTTCCTTCCACCGTGCCCCTTCATCAGCAATGTACTGATATTTAATGCGGGCATCACCATGAAGAGCCCACTTGTTAGGCTCCTTTTCCACCTTTTCCTTCTCCACTGCAATGGTGCCGCGCTCCACTGCCAGTGCATGCTCCAAATCTGCCAGCTGCTTTTCCAGGTCTGCCAGCTCTTCTTCTGCTTCGGCATCAGTCATGTAATTGAGATCTGCCGTAGCCGCTGCCACCTCCTGGGAAACATCATCTGCCATTGGCTGTGAAAAGTCTGTGTCTGGGCTGGTGTAGGCGCTTTCCGCAGCGTACACTGAACCACCAGTGAGACTCAGACCCAGCAAAGCTATGGCAATGCTCCTGCGCAGCCTTTTGCTTCCTTTGACCATTTGTCCTCCCCCTGTTCCATAATACGGATTTGCCCTTGATTAGCAATAAATATGTCTCAAAATCCCACCAGTTATGCTTTAAAATGGTTTCATCCTGTTTTTTGCAATTAACCCCTGTTCTTAATGAGATTTTAACAATAAGCCACATATTTCATCCTATTGCTATGGCATTATCATTATTACACTTTATCACGTTAAAACACATAAGTATTTCGTCCCATCTTATCAGGTTAAATATTCTTAATAAACAGGGATTTTCGCCTACAAACAATCTTCTAAAAAATCTTACAAAAATGTATATTCTTTATTAAATTTAT
>JAFPCE010000025.1 GCA_017390245.1 Selenomonadaceae bacterium | reverse complement strand
TTCCGCCGGCAGTGCAGCAGGCAGGACAGCAGATGGGAATGGATGGATTGCCTAAGCTGTGGGCTTTTGCCCAGCTGTCGGAGCTGGCAGCGCTGAAGGATATAAAGAACAGGGACTATGAGAATGCTACCAAGCAGCTGAAGACTATGATCAGCTCTCTGAAGGGTTCCCTTACCAGTGAGGGCAGCTATAATGCCAATGGTGAGAAGGCCATCAGTTTTGTGATGCCTCTGTATCTGGGGGAGAATGAGATTAGCTATCCTGCCTATATCCATATTTATGATGAACCGCCTCATGAGGATGAGCGGGGTGTCATGCGGAAGGATACCTGGTTCCGTGTGTGCGTGCTGACGGAGAATATCGGTGCGGTGGATATAGTGTGCCAGCTGTATGAGGGGAAGAATCTGAATCTGCGGGTAATGTTTTCTGATCAGGAGGCAGTGCAGGCTTTTAGTGATTACCTGCCTGATATCCGCAAGGCTTTGTACAAGACGGAGATTAACCTGACTGACTTGAAGGTAGGGACAGCAGTTTGATGTTTAATAAGAGAAGAATGCCGCAGCCTGAGCCGGAGCTTGATCCTAATGCTGAGCAAAAGGCTGTTGCGTTAAAATATGATCCTGAAAAGAATATTGCGCCAAAGCTGGTGGCTAAGGGCAAGGGCCATGTGGCGGAGAACATCCTGGAGGCGGCTAAGAAGGGACAGGTGCCGGTTTATCAGAATAAGTCTCTGGTGAATATGCCGATGGCCCTGGAGCTGGATAAGGAGATTCCTACGGAGCTGTATACTACGGTGGCGGAGATACTGGCCTATGTGTACAGGATTGATTCACGGAGAAAACAGGAGCTGGAAAAGGATGAGCCTCCTATGCGGGGCTTGTAAGGGAGAGTATACGTGAATACTAAGATATTAGGAAATGCTGGAGAAAATTTGGCAGCTGCGTACTTAGAGAACCATGGTTACAGGATTTTAGAGCGCAATTATCGTTGTAAGCAAGGGGAAATAGATATTATTGCCCAGAAATGTGATGTTTTGGTTTTTATAGAAGTAAAGACCAGGCGCACTCTGCGTTATGGAACACCAGGGGCTGCTGTTGATTATAAGAAACAGCAGAGAATTATCCGCAGCGCTGCATGGTATATACGTTGCAGGGATGTAAATATGCACTGCAGGTTTGATGTGGTGGAGGTTTTGAGCATGCCTTCTGGGAGTGCTAAGATTAATCATATTGTGAATGCTTTTGAAGTGAATTGAGATTGGCCGTGACTTAGAATAGGTGTCTGGCTGAGGCTGGATTGATATATGGAGGCTGTGTTATGAGAGTTGTTGTGGGGATTACTGGTGCTAGTGGCAGTATTTATGGCTTGAAGCTGATTGAGACCTTGAAGAATCTGGGCCATGAGGTGTTTGTGGTGGTGACGGAGAGCGGTGTGGATGTGATCCGTCATGAGTGCGATACTACCATGGAGGATATTGCTGCTGTGGCGGATCAGATTTTTGATATTCATAATATTGGTGCGCCTATTGCCAGTGGTTCTTTCAGGGCAGATGCTATGGTAATAGCGCCTTGTTCTATGAATACTTGCGGTTCTCTGGCTAATGGCATTACTAACAACCTGCTGCTGCGGGCGGCGGATGTGATGCTGAAGGAGGGCCGGAAGCTGGTGATAGTGCCTAGGGAGACGCCTATGCATGCTGGCCACCTGGAAAATCTCCTGAAGCTGGCACGGCTGGGAGCTGTGATTCTGCCAGCTAGTCCTGGGTATTATCATCGTCCTGATACCATTATGGATTTGGTTAACATGCTGGTGGGGAAAATTTGCGACAGTTTAGGTATTGATAAT
>JAFPCE010000227.1 GCA_017390245.1 Selenomonadaceae bacterium | reverse complement strand
CTTGTAGTCGCTGTTCTTTTCCTCGTTCAGCTTGCTGTTCAGGTCATCAATAAGTTCATTATAGGACTCAACGAACTTTTTAACGTTATCTACAATAGTAGAAGTATCCTGGGTAACATTAACAGTGGAGGTCTTGCCAGGCTCAGTTACGCCGTTAAAGGTATAGGTTACACCGGCAATGGTCTTCACGTTGGTGTCTAAATCATAGTTCTTGCCATCTACAGTAACCTTGGCATTGGTACCTACAGCCTTCTGCTGGGTATCCACGCTAAAGGCACTGAGATTAGTCAGAGCGTTGGTAGCAGTATCATAGCTTGCCAGATGGAAGCTGTCTAACAATCTGGCAGTGTCATCATTGGCTGCAGACAGACCTACGATATTCTTTTCACCGCTGGTCTTGTTATAGAAGCTGAAGGAATCGTTAGCTGCATCGTAACCGCCTTGGATGTTAGCACCGCTGCGGGACATGGCACTAGCAAAATCCTGCAGAGTCTTTTCACCATCTACTAAATCCTCAAAGGTATAGGATACATTGTAGATAGTTGGATTGCCGTCACTGTCCACCTCTGTAGAATCCTGCAGATTCAGAGAAATAGCAGTATCAGTAGCAGAAACCTCGCGGACAGAATCATCTGCCATGGTTACCTTGTAGCCCTTGGTACCATCATCTCTGGTGTAGGCCTGAACACTCTTGTACAGTACATCCTTCAATGAGGTAGAACCAGGAGTAGTGGTATTTACTCTGTCAATAGTCTGAGCATTGCCACTGGCATCCATGCCAGTCATGATGTAGGCATTGCTGGCTACAGAGGATACAGACACCTTGTGGCTCATAGCTGCTGCTGCACCGTTGGCAGATACGCTTACTACATCGCTGTTGCTGCTGGTTGCCTTCATGGCGTTCATGTTGGACTGCAGCTTAAAAGCAGATGTTGCATTTTTGAAATTATTAACCTTAGTATATACGTCGTTATAGGCTTCCTTCTGCCAGGTCTGCTGAACCTGCTGCTGGTACATCTTGTCGTACTGATTCTGCTTTTTCATCATGCCCATCTTAACCAGGGACTCGATGTCAAGACCAGAACCAGAAAGGCCATATATGCCGTTTGCGCCCATAGTAGGACCTCCTTTTTTTCTATATGAAGATAATCTTAAGCTTTGCTATTATTATACCATTTTATACTTTTTTATCCAGGAAAGCACCCAGCCACTTCTGATCCTTTATCATGCCTTCAACCATTTCCTCTGGTGGGAATTCCTTAATAACCTCTTTGGTATTCTTGTCCACCATCTTAACAGACATGACGTCTACTTCCTTGTGATACTTAAACTCCAAATCGCAGTTTAGCTTGCTCATAAGCTCATTAAGCTCTCTTGTCATCTCGCTGACAAAATGCTCATCCATTGGCTTATCCTGCTGGTTCTGCTGCTCCTTTTCCTGCTCCTTGTTGTTATTAGCTGCTTCCTCTCCATAGGCAGCAGCCTGCACAGGAGCTGTTTCTGTGCTGGTCTGTGGTGCAGTGCTGGTATTTGCCTGACTGCCAGCATAGCTCTTTGCTGTTTCCTCCTGTCTGGCACTAGTATTGTCATCTGCTGATACAACGACAGCTGCAGTTACCATATTAGACACATTAGAAATCATTGTTATCCCTCCATAGAACTGATACTGATAATCCTTTATTCTGGCGATTTTCCTTAATCTGCCAGCTTTGGTAAAGCCTGACTTAAATCTATCCCTGCCGCAGGAGCTGCAGCACTGAGGTTTTCGTCCTTAATGGCCTTATATATCTCACCCCGGAAGATTTTTACATCCCGAGGTGCATCAATAGCGATTCGCACATTATCACCATTGACTTCCACAATGTTAATGGTGATATCATCTCCCAGCATAATCTGCTGGTGCGGCCGCCGGGTTAAAACTAACATTCCACGGCCTCCTTTTCTTTTGGAAACAGCCGGTGCTTGGTGGTGTACTGGGTCTTTTCCAGTACTACCTGCTTCGCTTCCATTTTATGCTTATTGATTACTACTGGTGCCAGCAGATTGGTGGTCATATCCTTGACGCCGCTGGCTGGTACAGTAATCAATGTACAAACGATAATATCTGCTGCTGCCTCATCCTCTATGCCCAGGAAAGCCTGGCTGGCTTCATCAATCTCAAAGGTATAATCTGGGAAGAAGAAAAATGGATTAGTCATTAAAAATGCCAATTCCGGCGTCTTGGTGGATTGCAAAAACATGTAGGTGCCATTCTCATCATAAGGCATGACGGCAAATTCATGCTCATCCTCAAAGGCTGGAATACCTTCTCTGAAGGTGATTAAGCTTTCATCTGCAACTTCTACCTGGCCAAAACGTGTTGTTTCAATCTTTTTCATATAGCTACAATCTCCAATTTAAAATTATGCATATATATCGTAGTGGCCTTTAGTGGTCCACATGCGGATATCGCCCTTCTGGGCAATATAGGTTTCTGCAGAGCCTGTTTTGATGGCTATGTCTGCATGACCTGTGGTATTGATATCATAGGAATCACTGCCTGGATTCATCTGGCCCTCCACCCTGGAAGGAGTTACTGTAAATACTGGATCTGGCACATGCTTGGCTTCCCAGCCTAGCCACTGCACCACTTCACCCCAGAACTTGGATTTGGCCTGGGCTGCAATCTTGCTAGCTCCGGGCCTGGCACCATTTTTCGCCATATCCCAGGCACTCTGGGTCAGCTCCGAGGTATGGCTCTGGATATTCTGCTTGCCTAAATCGCCATACTTTTTGGCAAAATCTGTGTTGTTGAGAAAACCATAGGCCGTGCGGCTGGGATATGTATCTATATCCACCTTTACGGGAGTAACATAGACATCTGCCACAGGTGGCTCATAGTTGTGGTGCAGCTCTGCTGGCACATAAGCATTTTTCTCACCCATGGCCTGCTGCTGTCTGATGCCTATCTGAGGCAGCTGGTGCCGGACATTCAGACACAGCATGTTATCTAACATTCCCATTGCCTCACCATCCTTTACGCTGCATCTATATTATAAATCATATTACAAAACATTAATTAAGGTAATCAGCAAGGGACCCTGGCAGGATTTTCGCCCCTACAGACAAGGACATGCTGTAGATGGTCTGATACTCCATGAGCTTGGTGGCAAGATATGCCACATCGGTACTGGATACATCGCTGATATCACCAGTAATAGCTTCATTCTGGGTAGTCAGCATTCTGGTAGAAGCTGTATAAGCCTGATGGCGGGCTGCCATTTTGGTCTGAGAGCCCAGCACACTGGCATGGGCTGCATCAGCAATGGTCATGCCGTCACTGCCTGCCCAGTGGTAGTCGTTTGAATCAATTTTCGCTACAGAATACAGCAACTGGTTCAGCATAGCTGTGCCACTGGCTACATCATTGTCACAGTCAAAAATATCAGTGCCCCAGACATCCTGGCCAGTAACATTAATGGCATCAGTAGCCTGATCCACGCCACCGGTTTTCTTAACCATGGAAATGTATTTAGAATCTCCATGATACTCAACAATATACTGCTTGGTAGTGGCTAAAGAAAGCTCCACGCCATTTACAGTAGTAGTGTAATCAGCAGTTTTAACACCATATTTATCAAAGTGGTCTGCTACCTTAAAGGATGCATCCTGGCCCACACTCTGGGTGGCTGCGTTGTAGGTAGTTTCATTTTTATAGCCATTATTTACAAAATCAGCTGTAAAAATATAGCCATTCTGGGTATTCATATAGTAATCATTACCATCGTTACCAGTAAGCTTCAGCATCTGGGTAACCTGGCCACCAGTATTAACATCAGAGAAGAAGGAGGCCTGAGCCTCATCCAAGGTCTTGGTTTCACCGCGGTCCTTCTTGTCGTCAGTGATGCGGAATGGCATGGTGGTATCGGACTGGCCGGAGAAAAGGTAACGGTCACCTACCTGGGCATTCATATCTGCCACCTGCTCCTGTACGCTGGACAGAAGCTCCTTGGCAATATCCTTCATATCGCTGGCATTATTAGTAGAGTTACTTGCCTGTTCTACCTTGGCCTTAAAGGTCTGCAGCAAATCAGTGACATTAACCAGAGTAGAATCAGCTGTCTTCATCCAGCTGATAGCTGTTTTTACGTTACCCTGGAACTGCTCATTGGTGCTGAGGCTGTTCTGGAAACGCAGGTATTTGGAATAACCTACAGCATTATCTGAAGAGCGGTGCAGCTTGCTGCCGTCGCTTTGCTCCATGAGCTTGGTGTACTGCTCATAGGTGCCATTTAACTGCTTCAGATAATTGCCAGTCATCATTGTGCTAGAAATACGCATTTTTTACCTTCCTTATCCCAAATCATCTAAACTAAAATTATCTAAAATCTATAGAAAGAAATCTAATTTACTTATTTATTATCTGCCAACTACGCCAGTACCATTAACCAACTTGTCTAAGCACTCATCCATGGCATTGAGGCAGCGGGAGCAGGCGGAATAGCCCTGCTGGAACATAATCATATTGGAAAGCTCCTCATCCCAGTTAACACCAGAGGTGGAATCTCTGAGATTCTCCACCTGAGTCATAACGTTCTTCTGGAACTTTACCTTGCCATTCATGTTGGAGGTATCAGACCCCATGGTGGTCATGTTGGTGTTGTAGAAGCTATACAGGGAGCTAGTACCAATGGATCTGGCTGCGGTATTGTTGTTTGGATCAGTATTCTTCTGCTCACAATTAAAGAGTGTGGAAACCCATACAGCGTTGCTGCCATCACCAGTACCATTCACATTACCATCACTGCCCATTGAACGGGTCGCCAGCTTCTTGTGTCCATCCTTCTCTGTCAGCTTGGTGTTAACCACCAGCTCATCAATAATCTGCATACCTTTCATTGCAGTAACAGTACCAGTTGCTGTCTCAGTAGACTTAAATCCATCGGTTGGATTCCAGGAATAGCTATAATCATCAGAGCCGTAGAAATTAATGCCGTGGGTCACTGCCTCATCGATACCGTAACCAATCTTGTGCTGGTCATTTAGGGTAGTCAGCATAAAGGCTGCCATATCTGCAATCTGGTCAATGTATCCCTTATCCTCGTCAATGGCTTCAAACTGAGCCTGCAGCTCGCCGCTGCCTGGCTTGTACTCTACATCTACACCCTTAATCATTATTTTATAGTCATTTAAACTGTATTGATTGTTATTTACTGGATCAGACATTACCAGGTCAACCTTGCTGATGCCGTTTACCAGAGTAGTGCCATTGCTGACAATGGCATACATGCCATTTTCATTAGGATATACATTTACGTTCATGATATTGGAAAGCTGGTCTACGATTAAATCACGCTGATCCCGGAGATCATTGGCCATAGCTCCTGCTGCTTCCATACCTGAAATATTTTTATTCAGCTCCACCAGCTGGCTGGTAAGGCTGTTAACCTTATCTACGCTGAGGCGGATATCATCGTACAGGGAGTTAATCTGCTCCTTTACCTGTACTGCTGCCGTCTGGAGAGACTCTGCAAAGTTCTGGCCGGCATTGATGACATTCTGGCGGCTGGTATCAGTGCTGGCAGTAGTAGAACAATCCTGCCATGCCTCATAGAACTTCTCCAGTACATTCTGGATACCGCTATTATCAGAGTCGTTAAAAATGGACTCTATCTTGCTATAGTTGCTGGCCTTACCGTTGTAATAGCCGTCATTACCATTTTCCTTCCAGTACTGGCGGTCAGCATACTGGTCTCTGGCACGCTCTACAGCGCTGATGGTAGAACCATTGCCCACCATCACCGCACCACTTAAGGTATACACCTCAGAAGGCAAAGTAGCTGTGCCGTGAGCCTGCTGGCGGGAATAGCCCTCAGTGCTGGAGTTACTGATATTGTGACCTACTGTATTTAATGAGAGGCGATTGGTATAAATACCATTAACCATGGTATTTAAGCCTGAAAATGTACTTTGCATATATTCTCACCTTTCCTGTTTGCTTTCTTATACATCTGCCTGAAACATCTTCCGTCCCTGGACAGGACCAGAGCCATAGGTGGCGCCAGCTTCTGTCTGGGTCATGACATTTATGTTAAAGTCGATAAACTTCATATTTCTATCTAAATACTGCTTGTTAGCTTCCTTTGCTTCCTGAAGCTGCTGCAACATATTATTCATTTTGTCTGTTAGCTGCAGAGCCAGCTGTTTCTCCATGCTGTCCTCTGTCTTTTCCAGCCACAGTGCCACACTGGCAGCACCTGCCTGCTGCAGGAACTGCTGCTTTTTCTTTTCCTGCTGGTTCAGCTCAGCCATAGCCAGCTCAGCTTCCTTGTTAATGGCACTTACCAGGCGGGCATCGTTATGTACCAGTGCCTCTCCCTGACGCTGCACCACCTTTAGCAGCTGCATGCACAGTATAAGCTGCTGGCGTAAAATATTAATTATCTCCTGCATTTATACCTCTCATGCCTCAAAATCGAAATTTTTCTCATGGGATACCAGCTCCTGGCCTCCCTGGCCATAGGCTGGCTCTACTGAGGTCCCCCCCAGTTGGTTCAGCTTGAAATTGATGGCATCCAAAGCCCCTCTGATGAGGATTTCATTGTTAGCACTAGCTTCCTGCACCTCTGCCACCAGCTTTGCCAGGGCAGTATGGAGGCGCCGCAGCAAATCACGCTGGGACATATCAGGGCACTGGCCCCATACATCCTGCATGTGCGAAGCCTGGCTCAGCTTCACACCGCTATTCACAATGCGATTAAGCAGCTCTTTTCTGGATTCCTCCACAGAGTTAATCTCCTTAATAACCTGCTCTTCCTGCTGTACGATTCTTTCTAAATCCTTTAACTTAACCAGTACCAGCACGCCCCGCTTCTCTTCGTTAAGAGCCTGCAGCTTCTGGTACTCCTTAATAAGCTGTGCTAAAACCTTGGCCAGTTCCTGCCACATAATGTTCTCCTCCAGTCTGGGTCCTGCCTGCATTAATATCTGGTCTGCAGGATTTTATCTGCCAGATCCTGGCTGCTGACGAAATAACTGCCGGAAGCAACGAGATTCTCGTAGTACACAACCTTGTCAGTGCGCACCTCAGAGCCAGACTTCAGCTTCTGCAGCAGGTCGTTAAACTGCTGTCCCTTGGTGGAAATCTGAATATCATCCTGTTCGTCCCTTTCCTGCTGGTATGCCTTAGCTGCCTTGCTGATGCTGTTATTTTTGCTGTAAACGCTGGCAATACCCTGCAGTGTGTTGTTTATAATCATGGTTTTCACCGTCCTTACACATAGTTATGCCTTGATTAGGTCTTCTGAAGAAATATCGAAAAAAAAAGCAGGTTTCTTAAACCTGCTTTTACATGTACCCATGTTATTTGAAATTTAAAATTTAATTTTTCCTTATTCTGGCCTGTTTTCATAATGCTATCAGCCAGCATTATCAGCTTCCAGTTTCTGTTAATCTCTGTCAAAGTTAAACATCCTGGAGCTGTGATCAGACTTTTTCACACTCTTAGTAGCCTTGATACGCTCTGCCTGGTTTAAGATATCCTGGCTGCACTTAGAGCACAGCTTGCCAGTGGTAATTGGCGCACCACAGGACTGGCATGGATATGTAATCTCCAGGCCCTGGGCAATAAAGCGGCCATTCTTCAGCATGCGGAGCACCACACGCTCCTTCACGCCAGTATCATCAACAATTTCCTTGATACCGCACTTATCATGGTCACGGACATAATCGTATACAACCTGCTCCTGCTCCTGCTCCTTTTCGTAGCAGTCACGGCACATGCCCTGGCCAACCTCAGTATATAACTTTCCGCACTCGGAACAATTCTTTAAAGTACCCACACAAATCACTCCTGCATTTTATTTATAATGAAAACTGCGTTTTTTCTGCATTTAATTCTATATTATAGTTTATTTTACCTATTGCTTCAATATAAAAATTACCCCAAAAATTTTTCCAAACTGGCTGCTGAAAATTTCTCTGCCATTTTTTCCAGCAAAAAGCCTCTGGCAAACAGCATTTGCTATTTACGGCCAGAGGCAATAACTACAGCTGTGATTTTTTTCGCACCGGCCTTTTGCAAGGCCTCACTGCAAAAATGCAAGGTGGCACCGGTAGTCATAATATCGTCCACCAGGATGATTTCCTTCCCCTGCACAGCTTGTACATCACAGCTTCTATTTAATTGAAAAGCATTTTTCAGATTATCCTGCCGTTCCCTGGCCTGCAGGCCATACTGGGGCTTTGTGTCCCGGCTGCGTTCCAGGGCTTCAGCCATAGGTATCTTCATATTAGCAAAGGGCTGGCGGAACAATCTTTCACTCTGGTTAAAGCCACGCTGCTTCAGCTTATCCTTGTAGAGTGGCACAGGCACTGCCATATCCCCCTGCAGCTTCAGCTGGTCCAGCCCCTGTTCAATAAAGCTGTGCAACCCCTGCAGCAAGTGGGCTTTGCCATTGTATTTGTAATTGCGGATTAAATCCCTGAGTTTTCCTTCGTAAACGCCTAAGGCCCATACGCCCCCAGTTATAAGCTGCTGCATTTCCAGCTCCACCGGCAGGCGGTGTACCTGCAGCATTTTTTCTATACAGTCACTGCACCACTGCCCCTGCTTTTCCACATAGGCTTCACAGCCTGGACAGTGGGGCGGGAAAAGAAAATCCCACAAGAAGCTCAGCATATTTTCATCCCCTTACAGCTTATGCCCTAAGCGTTCGGCTAAAAGCGTATATCTCTTTCTGGTTTTGTCGTTGCTGACAGCAGTATACAAAGCGTTTTTACTGCCAACAATAATCACCCGTTCCTTGGCTCTGGTAACAGCTGTATACAGCAGATTTCTCTGCAGCATAATGTGATGGCCCGGTACTAAAGGCAGGATAATAATCGGATACTCACTGCCCTGGCTCTTGTGCACCGTCATACAGTAAGCCAGCTGCAGCTCCCGGAAATCTCCCTTTTCATACTCTACTTCAAAATCCTGGCCGAATTTAACTGTCAGCTTACCTGGCTCTAAATCACAAATGTAGCCAATATCGCCATTAAAAACGCCTTTTTCATAGTTATTTTTATTCTGCATGACCTTGTCACCCAGGCGGAACAGCCTGGTGATGGTTTTAAGCTCATTTTCACTGCCCTGGAAAGGGTTCAGTGTCTCCTGCAGCTTCTGGTTCAATGCCTCCACACCACAGCTGCCACGATGCATAGGAGACAGCACCTGCACATTGTCCAAGGCAGCCTGTCCCATCTGGCGGGCATAATACAGGCAAATATCTACAACCTTTGCCTCTGCTGCTTCTGCATCGTTAATTTCTAAAAAGATAAAATCACTGCCAGCTTCATTGGACCAGGCTGGCATCCGCCCGGCATTAATAGCATGGGCATTAACTACAATACTGCTGGCTTCACTCTGGCGGAATACCTCTGTCAAGCGAATCTGTGGTATCACCTGGCTGCGGAGGATATCCTTCAGCACTGCCCCAGGACCAACTGCCGGCAGCTGATCCACATCACCTACCAGGATAACATGGCTGCCCTCAGGCACAGCCTTCAGAAAATGGCTCATCAGCGTAATATCCATCATGGAAACCTCATCCAGGATAATCACATCTGCTTCCAGTGGTTCATCCTCACAACGGCCAAAGAAAGAATCCATATCATCTGAGCCCTGAGCCTCCAAAAGCCTGTGAACAGTAGATGCCTTCCGCCCAGTAGCCTCGCTTAAGCGCTTGGCTGCCCGGCCTGTAGGCGCACCTAGAAGTATTTCCAGTCCCAGCTGCTCTAAAATATCTATCATGCCCCTGATAACAGTGGTTTTACCTGTACCAGGTCCTCCTGTCAGCACAAAGATGCCGTGGGTCAGCACTGCCTCAACAGCCTGCCGCTGCTGGTCAGCTAAAGTAATGCCGGCGCTGTTTTCCCAGTCCTGCACCTTCTGCTCTGGTGATTGCACCTTCAATATATTTGCCTTATCCTGCAGCATCAGCAGTCTTTTTGCTGTGCCTTTTTCCGCCCAGTACAGATAATCAGGATATACTAAAACAGTATCACCAATGGTTTCCTGTTCCAGCACACCCTCAGACATATCATGTTTTAAAACATCCCACACAATATTTCTATTGACCTTAATGACTTTTTCCACTGCATCCACCAGCTGTTCCTCTGGCACGCAGCAATGTCCGGAAAGAGAGATTTTCTGCAGCTGATAAACCAGGGCTGCAGAAACACGCCTCTGGTCCTCCCCCTGTATACCCAGACTTCTGGCTATAGCATCAGCTGTAAGAAAGCCAAATGCCATCGATTTCACGGGCTAAACGGTATGGGTCAGCTTCCATTTTCTCTATGGCAGAAGATCCATATTGCTGGAAAATCCT
>JAFPCE010000226.1 GCA_017390245.1 Selenomonadaceae bacterium | reverse complement strand
TTCCTCAGCAGTACCGCCGATTTCACCAATCATAATCAAAGCTAAGGTATCATCATCATCCTTAAAGAGCTTCAAAGCATCGATGAAGTCAGTACCCTTTACAGGGTCACCACCGATACCAACGGCAGTAGTCTGGCCCAGGCCAGCCTGAGTCAGCTGGAAGGAAGCCTCATAGGTCAAGGTACCAGAACGGGAAATAACGCCCACATGGCCCTTCTTATAAATGTAGCCAGGAATGATGCCCAGCTTAGCCTCGTCAACAGTTAAAATACCAGGGCAGTTAGGACCAATCAGGCGGGTCTTCTTGCCCTCCAGATAAGCACGGACCTTCAGCATATCCTGAACAGGAACATGCTCAGTGATGCAAACTACCAGATCCAGCTCTGCCTCAGCAGCCTCCATGATGGAGTCAGCAGCAAAACGAGGTGGTACGAAAACTACAGAAGCAGTGGCACCAGTAGCCTCTACCGCATCCTGTACGGAATTAAATACAGGCACACCTTCTACGCTCTGGCCAGCCTTGCCTGGAGTAACACCAGCCACAATATTTGTACCGTATTCCAGCATCTGCTTAGTATGGAACATTGCAGTTTTACCAGTAATACCCTGTACTATAACCTTTGTATTTTTATCTAAAATAATACTCATTTTTGCAATCCTCCCTATTCTTAAGCGTTCTTTTCAGCCTCTTTAACCAGAGCCACAATCTGCTCTGCACCGCCCTCCATGGTTGGAGCCATGATAACGTTCTTTACAGGGTTATCGGTGAGAATCTTGCGGCCCTGTTCAACATTAGTACCCTCAAGGCGAACTACTACAGGAACAGGAATGCCATCATTGCCAGTCTTCTCAGCAATAATCTGGGCAGCCTTCTGAATGCCCTCAGCAATTACATCGCAGCGGTTGATGCCACCAAAGATATTAACGAAAATACCCTTTGCCTGGCCGCCGTCCAGCATGATTTCAAAAGCAGTAGCAATCTTCTCTGGAGTAGAGCTGCCGCCAACATCCAGGAAGTTTGCAGGATCACCGCCATAATACTTCAAAATATCTACAGTAGCCATGGCCAGACCAGCACCGTTAACCATGCAGGCAACGTCGCCGCCCAGGTTGACATAGTTCAGGCCATCCTCAGCAGCCCACAGCTCCTTTGGATCCTCCTCGGACTTATCACGGAGCTCCACGATGTCAGGATGACGGAACAGACCGCTGTCATCAAAGTTCAACTTAGCATCCAGGCAGATAACATCATCCTCAGCAGTTACAACCAATGGGTTGATTTCAACCTGGCTGCAGTCCTTGCCAATAAATGCGTCATACAGCTTCATCATCATATCAGCAGCCTTGCGGACAGCCTCAGGCTTAAAGTTCATCTTGTAAGCCATGCGTGATGCCTGGAAAGGTCTTAAGCCAACAGAAATATCAATGTATTCCTTGAAAATCTTCTCAGGAGTCTCAGCAGCAACCTTCTCGATTTCCATGCCGCCTTCCTCAGAACCAATCATAACAACCTTAGCAGTAGAACGGTCATTAACAAAGCTCAGATAGTACTCCTTGGCAATATTAGAGCCCTCTTCGATTAAGAGACGGCCAACCTTCTTGCCCTCAGGACCAGTCTGCTTGGTAACCAGCACCTTGCCCAGAAGCTCGGTAGCATAAGCCTTAACCTCATCAAGAGTCTTGGCAATCTTAACACCGCCAGCCTTGCCGCGGCCGCCAGCATGAATCTGTGCCTTAACAACAGTAACCTTGGAATTCAGCTTCTTTGCAGCCTCCACAGCCTCCTCAACAGTAAAAGCCGGAATGCCGTTAGGAACCTTTACACCGAAGGTCTTCAGTACCTGCTTACTCTGATACTCATGAATATTCATATATCTGCCCTCCTAAAAATTACAAGGCCTGCCCTGGGCAAACCCGTATGTTTGCATGCCAATCCAGTATCCCATAAAAACAGCCAGATTAAACAAACAAATCATTCTTGCTATCTATTATTTTATTACTTTTCCCATTTCATGTCCATACTTATCATTAGGGATATTACCATTATTATTTTTTATATTCCACGTGCAAGTATCTATTTTTCAGCTCATGTTGTTCCCCTAGCAGCAGATTTGCAAAGAACTTTTCCAAATATTTTGTGGTTTCATGGATATTTTTCTCCCAGTTTGTATAATTGGCCCGTACCAGTGCGTTGCGGAAATACCAGGAGTGCTGGGCAAAGACATCGTTATTTACCTTAAAGCCAAAGGTTCTCAGATATTTTATGATAAACACCGCTGTGGTTCTGGTATTCCCCTCACAGAAGGGATGAATCTGCCATATACCAGCAGTAAATTTTGCTATGTGCTTTACCAGCTGCTTTTGGGCATCATCTGCTTTTGCCACCTTGGCATAGGAAAACTCCTTTTCCTGCTGGAAATCATAGGCCAGAGTATCCTCCAGACTTGTGGCTGATGCATATATCACCGTATCGCCACTTAGCACCCATTCTTTTTTCGTTATATTATAGTCACGGTATTGGCCAGCATGAGCAAATACTCCGGCAAATAAATGCTTATGAATATTTTTCAGCTCTACGGGTGAAAATTGAAAGGCCTTTTCACCTAAAAGCTCAGCAATGCGCACTGATACAATATCTGCCTCTCGGTACTCTCCCAGAGTGCTGTTTTCAATACTTTTTCTGACGTCCTTCTGCTCATAATAGCTCTTTATCCGCTGGTCAGCCTCATTGATGGTGATACGCCCCTCAATATGTTCCTTAGCTGTATCCAGCAGATATTCCGAGGTCTGCAGCCCATCCACAGCCTGCAAACCAATAGCGGTCTGCCAGGCGCGGCTTTTCTCCTGGGCCTCTGGCTCCCCTTGGCGGATATATTCATTCAGTTCATGCTGCCAAACCTTTGCGTTTTCCTTCACATCAGCCACAAGCACGCCTCCCCTCATAAATCATCTCATTATGCTTACTTATATTTTATCATAATTAGAAAGTTATGTTTTAAAAACAAAGAAAATTGCAGGGAATTTCTCTCATTATGCAGAATATAATATAATTAAAACAAATTTCACTACAAGGGATTGATAACATGCTATACAAATATTTTCATAAAAATTTTCCTGCCAGAAAAATTCTCATAGCAGGGCTGGCTGCTGCATTTTTCGCCACTGCTCCTGGCCTAGCTGCCGCTGCAGAAACAGGCACAACCGCAGTAAATACCGAAGCAGCTTCTGCCAAAGAACTTTTCCAGCAAAGCATCGCCTTTATGCAAAACCACGATTATACCAGTGCCCTGGAAGCTCTCAACAAAGCCGTTGCCATTGAGCCAGACAGAGTTGCCCTGTACGGCCAGCGTGGCACTATCCAGCTGAACCTGGGAGACTACGAAGCAGCTGTAGCAGACTTCTCCAAAGCCATTGAACTCATGCCCAACAATGCCCAGGCTTACGGTCTCAGAGCATTAGCCTACGGCCAGCTCCAGCAGATACCAGAAGCCATGAAAGACTTCCAGAAAGCCATAGAAATAGACTCAGGCAACAGCACCTACTACTATCGCCGGGGCCTGCTTTATGCCAATATCCAGATAAAGGACGAAGCCATTGCCGACTTCACCCAGGCCATTTTATATAAGCCAGACTTTCCAGACAGCTACTACCAGCGGGCGCTGCTCTTCATGCGGAAAAATGACTACGAAAGAGCCCAGGCCGACATCAATCAGGCCCTCAGCCTCATGCCAGACTACGTGCCATATCTCAGCACCAGAGCCTTCCTATCTGCCCAGCAGAAGGACGCTAAAGCAGCCCTGGCAGACTATGACAAAATCCTCAGCATAGAACCAGACAACGAAACAGCCCTGGCCAACAGCGGCGTCATCTACAGCGAGCAGAAAAACTATGACAAAGCTCTTCAACTCTTCGACCAGTGCCTGGCCATCAATCCACAGCAAGCTGAAGCCCTTAACGGCAAAGGCTACGTCTATCAGCAGCAAAACAAAACAAAAGAAGCCATCAATCTCTACCAGCAGGCCATAGCCGCCGACAAAAACTGCGCCGACGCCTACTACAACCTCGCCACCATCTACGACCCCCAGGCCGACGACCCAGGTAACACCCAGGCCATACCACCAGACAATATCCAGGCCGCCATTACTGCGTGGCAAAACTTTCTCCGCCACGCAGCCTACAACGACTACGACCGCGTCCAGCACGCCCAAACCCGCCTCGCCACCCTTGACAGGGTCAACGATTAAATAAGTGTGTGCTAAGCCGATGCACTACGAAGAGCAGCAGCCATATACCCTAAGCCAGACCCTGGAGAGCCTTGGTACTTAGCGATTGACAAGCAAAGCGCAGTCAGAGCTTAGTTCCAAAATCCCTACTCTTATTATCTGCTTTCATTAATTCATTCTGATATACAGGAGGCCCACCATGCCAATCCAGCAGACCATGCTCATCGTCGACGACGAAAGCATCAATCGCGACATCCTAACTCAGTTCTTCCAGGACGACTTCCAAATCTTAGAAGCCGCCAACGGCCAGGAAGCCCAGGAGCTCATCAAAAACCACTCCGTAGACATCGTCCTCTTAGATCTCCTCATGCCCGTCATGGACGGCATGCAGCTCTTAGCCTGGATAAAATCCAGCCCTAGATACCGCGAAATCCCAGTCATCGTCACCACCAGCAAAGGCGACACCCACAGTGAAGCCCAGGCCATGGAAATCGGCGCTGACGACTTTCTCACCAAGCCATATAACCACACCATCGTAGTCTGCCGTGTCAGAAACGTCATTGGCCGCCTGGAAAACGAACAGCGCAAGGTCACCCAGCAGGTACAGGAACAGAAAATTGCTGTCATGCAAAACATCCTGGACGTAGACCAGCTCACTGGCCTCTACACCAAGAAATCCTTCCTGCAGCACACCCAGGAGCTGCTGAAAAACAACCCAGACACCCGCTATTGCATCGTTTATCTGGACATAGCCAACTTCCGCCTCATTAACGAGCTCTTTAACATGGAAACTGGTGACACCATTCTCCAGACAGCAGGCTCATACTTCCTCACCATTGTAGGCAAACACGGCCTGGCCTGCCACTTGGCAGTAGACAGCTTCGCCCTGTGCCTGCCTGTAGACATTCTGGACACTGAGCTTATGATGCAGGGCATCGACACCCTTATGCGCTCACTGTCCATCTACCGCAGTATCACCTTCTATGCTGGCATCTACACTGTAGAAAACATCTACATCCAGCCAAAGCAGATGGTGGACCGGGCCCACATGGCCATGAAAGCAGCCAAAGCCAACCTCACACCACGCTATGCCTTCTACGACGAAGAGCTCCAGACCACCATGCTGGAAGAACAGCAAATGGCCAAAGAAATGGAAACAGCCCTGGCCAACGGCCAGTTCTACACCATGCTCCGGCCTATTTACACCCTGGACTGCAAGCACTCCATCGCCGCCGAAATCGTCATCTGCTGGCTGCACCCACAGCACGGCTACATAGACCCTAACAAATTCATACCAATCTTTGAGAAAAACGGCTTCATTACCTACATCAACCACTTTGCCTGGGACCAGGCCTGCCGCTTCCTCAGCCGCCAGAAAGACTGGGGCGTCAAAATCCGCCCTGTCTGCGTCAACATCTCCTATGTTGACGTCTACGATAACGGCTTCGTTAACCATCTCACCCAGCTGCTGCGGAAATACGGGCTCCAGCCATGGATGATGTGGCTGAAGCTCACCGAAAAAGTCTACATCAGCGCACCAAAGCAGCAGCTCAGCAAAATCCTCAAACGCCTCA
>JAFPCE010000225.1 GCA_017390245.1 Selenomonadaceae bacterium | reverse complement strand
GGCTCCAGAGTCCTTTTATCATGAGCTGGTAGCCTTTGCTAAAAAGTACGACATCATTGTGCTGCACGATAATGCCTACAGAGAGCTGGTATTTGATGGCCAGACCTGGGGCAGCTTTTTAAGCATTCCAGGTGCTAAGG
The DNA here is from genome assembly GCA_017390245.1 of Selenomonadaceae bacterium. Classification (GTDB taxonomy): domain Bacteria; phylum Bacillota; class Negativicutes; order Selenomonadales; family Selenomonadaceae; genus Anaerovibrio. The sequence continues at coordinate 9,276 of JAFPCE010000225.1, read as the reverse complement.
ATGTGGGTGTAGAGTTTAACTCCCTGTCCAAAACCTACGGCATGGCCGGGGCCCGCATTGGCTTCTGCCTGGGCAACGCCAAGGTAGTAGGCATGCTGAAAACCTTAAAGTCCAATATGGACTATGGCATGTTCCTGCCAGTGCAGAAGGGGGCAGTGGCAGCTCTTACTGGGGACCAGTCCATCGTAGCAGACACCTGCAAGGCCTATGAGCGCCGCCGTGATGTATTATGCGATGGTCTTATTAAGGCTGGCTGGCACATGGACAAGCCTGCAGGCACCATGTTTGTCTGGGCACCAATTCCAGACAGCTACAGCGATTCTGAAAGCTTTGTTAAGGACTTATTAGATAAGACCGGGGTTTTAGTTACTCCAGGCAGTGCTTTTGGCCCTTCTGGTGAAGGTTTTGTCCGCATGGCCCTGGTACAAAGCGAAGAGGACATGGCAAAAATCGTAGCAGCGGTAGCAAAAAGCGGAATTTTCGCTAAATAATATTCTATAAGAATAATGTATACAAGTATTGCTTAATATGCTAATTTGTTATACAATACATACTGTATTTTTCCAGTACTTATGGCTAAGGAGTCTGGAAAGGTAAAATGTAAATTTAAAAAGGTGGGATTTTTTATGGCAGAATCTATTTGGTCTGTACTGCCTCCAGTGATTACAATTGTATTGGCACTGGCAACCAAAGAGGTATATATGTCCCTGCTGGTAGGTATTTTCTCCGGCGCACTGTTATATACCGAATTTGATGTTTTATCCGCAATTATGACTATGATTGAGGTTATGGCTGACAAGATTGGCGGCAACGTCAATATCCTGGTATTCCTGGTTATTCTGGGTATCCTGGTGGCAGCTATTACCCGTTCTGGTGCAACCCGTGCTTATGGTGAATGGGCTGCTAAGAATATTAAGGGACGCCGCAGCTCCATGCTGATTACCGCCCTCTTGGGTATCGTAATCTTCATTGATGACTATTTTAACTGCTTAACTGTTGGTACAGTTATGCGTCCTATTACCGATAAGTTCAAGGTAAGCCGTGCGAAGCTGGCATACATCATCGATGCTACTGCAGCACCTGTATGTATCCTGGCTCCAGTATCTAGCTGGGCGGCTGCTGTTGGTTCTTCTCTGCCAGAGGGCTCCGAAATTGACGGCTTTGCCCTCTTCCTGCAGACTATTCCATTTAACCTTTATGCCTGGTTAACCATGGTATTTATGGTGTTCATTGTCTGCTCCCAGAGAGATGTATTCTCCATGGCAACTTATGTTAAGAAGAATCAGGAGGAGTTCATCGTTCCTGATGAGTATCGTGACAGCCAGGAGAAGGACGCTGCTGGTAATGGCAAGATTATTGACCTGATTCTGCCATTATTGGTACTGATTGCATCCTGCGTATACGGCATGCTCTATACTGGCGGCTTCAACGATGGCGCTACCATCCAGCAGGCCTTTGCAGACTGTGATTCCAGTGCATCTCTGGTATTTGGTTCCTTTATTGCTTTTGTATTTACCGCACTTTTATATCTGCCTAGAAAGGTTATTACCTTCAGCTCCTTCTGCGAAACCTTCGTACAGGGCTTTAAGGCTATGACTCCTGCAAACCTGATTCTCTGCTTTGCCTGGACTCTTTCCGGCATCTGCAGCGATAAGTATCTGAACCTGGGCGGTTATGTTAGCCAGCTGGTAAGCGCTAATGTCAGCGTACTGGTATTCCTGCCAGCAATCTTCTTCCTGGTAGCTATCGTTCTGGCCTTTGCAACTGGTACTTCCTGGGGTACCTTCGGTATCTTGATTCCAATTGCCCTGGCAGTTGTAGGTACTGGCAGCCCTGACCTTCTGGTTGTAACTGTAGCAGCTATTCTCTCTGGTGCAGTAGGCGGCGACCATGCGTCACCAATTTCCGATACAACCATACTGGCATCAGCCGGTGCCCAGTGCAGTCATCTGGATCATGTAGGTACTCAGGTGCCTTATGTTATCATCGTAGCTATTGCCAGCTTGATTGGTTACATAGTAGATGGCTTTACCTTAAATGGCTGGGCTGGTTTAGCAGCAGCTGGTGCAGTGCTTATCGTAGTAATGGCAGGTATTTACTTCAAGGTTAAGCCTGTAGATGTAGAGCACTAATTTAATTTTAGAAAATTTATACCGGTTCTTTCTTCGCCATGAGGAAAGGGCCGGTTTTTTTATGAAAATTCGTGAAAATTTATGGGAACTTCATGGAAAATATGCTTGTAGTACTTATGGCCAGAAGAAAAATAAACGCCGGATTTTTTCTTGACATTGCCAGGGAATAGTCTTAAACTATCAAGGTTAATGCAAGAGAAATTTTTTATTAAATGAAGGAGGCGACGCTATGGTTACCACTGTAAATCATAAAGTAAACTTTTATGATACGGATGCCATGGCAGTAGTCCATCACTCCAACTACATCCGCTGGTTTGAAATCGGCCGGGTGGAATTTTTGCGCCAGGCAGGCATAACCTTAACTGAGCTCATGGATGATGGCTACGTATTTCCTATTACAGAAGTTAGTGCCAAATACATGAATTCCGGCTATTTCGATGATGAGCTTACCATTGAAACTACGCCGGTGGCCTTAACAAAGGTGAAAATGGCTTTTAATTACAGGGTTCTGCGGGCAAAGGACAACACTGTACTGGTGACAGGCTTTACCCAGAATGTATTTACCAGCATGTCCACAGGGAAAATAACCCGCCTGCCAGATAAATACTATGAGAAGCTGCAAAAAATGTTAGAAGATTAATTTTGGGAGGAAATGATATGTGTTCTTGGAGTTGGGCAGAAATTGTGCTGGCTGTTATTGTAGTAATAGCTGTCATCAGATGCTTTGGTAAAATGATTCTGTGCCATTTAGGCATGGAGGATGTGAGAATGCTGGCAGACAGCCGCACCCCATGGGAGGTAGATGAGCTGACTGATAACAGCATTACCTTCAGCCAGAAGATTGATGTAGTAAATGAAGGCAAGCAGTGTGCTACCATTATGGATGCGCTGCTGCGTCCCCAGCTGCCTTATGAGCAGTACGATGGTGTGGAGCTGAAGGGCCATGTAGAGCTTACCACTGCACCTCGTGAGGATGATTATTTTGAGGCTTACATCGTACAGGCCAAGGGCTATAAGGGCGGTCTGGATAAGGCGACCTTAAAGGCTCAGATTAAGCTGACAGCTCGTCATGGCATGAATATTAAAGAAGCTTTAGCCAAGCTGCCAGATTTCAACTATCTCTTAATCTGGTTAGAAACTGGCCGCCGTGTGGCACATTACCGCCAGGTACGTGTTCCAGTACTGGCGCAGGATATTGCCAAGCTGGCTGGCGTTGAATTGGTACAGGATTAAGGGAGGAAAAGACAATGAGTGATATTAAAGTAGATTTGATTCCAATTCCTACCCGCATCCTTACTGAAAAGGATGATATTATTGATACTGTAGCTCGCTACGTTGAGGGTAAGATTGGTCCAGATGATGTTATTTCCGTAGCAGAAAGCGTTGTAGCTATTACCCAGGGCAGAGCCATCCGTCCTGAGGATTTAAAGATTACCAAGGTAGCAAAAATCTGCTGCCGTTTTATTCCAGACTATGGTTCTCTGGCCAGCCCTCATGGCATGCAGTCCCTGATGGACGTTGAAGGCAAGTGGCGTGTAGCTGGTGCGCTGGTAATGGGCTTCTTAGGCAAGCTTATTGGCCAGAATGGTTTTTTCTACAAGTGGGGCGGCGAGCAGACTGCTCTTATTGATGATGTTACCGGCACTATGCCTCCATTTGACAAGCACATCGTTTATGGTCCAAAGGATCCAGATAAGGTTGTAGCAAAGCTGAAGGAACGCCTTGGCTGCTTCGGTGCTTTAATCGCCGATGTAAATGACCTGAAGCGCTCCCGTGTAGTTGGTGAGTCTGCAGGCTTAAATGGCCAGATGGCTGCTAACCTCTTGATTGATAATCCATTTGGCAACGCTTCCCAGAAGACCCCAATCGTTATTATCAAGAACTTCAAGGCTTTGCAGGAAAGCAAATAAGCTAAAGAATAACTAAAAATATTTTTACTGCCAGGATGAACTGGCAGTAATTTTTTTGTATAATTATAGCTGAGTAATGTATGAGAATATATTATTTAAGGAGGCAAAGCCATGGAACGTATCGACAAGCGCCAGCCAGACGAGCTGAGACGCTATAAAATAACCCGCCACTTTCAGTGCCATCCTGCAGGGTCTGTGCTGATAGAGATGGGTAATACCAAGGTTATCTGTGCAGCAACTATTGAGGACAGAGTACCGGGATTTTTGCGGGGCAGCGGAGAGGGCTGGCTGACGGCAGAGTATTCGCTTTTGCCAAGTGCCACCGGTACCAGAAGCCCCAGAGAGGCAGCCAGAGGCAGGCAGACAGGCAGAACCCAGGAGATTCAGCGCCTTATTGGCAGAAGTCTCAGGTCTGTCATGGATTTAAAGGCCATCGGTGAGCGTACCATCACCATTGACTGCGATGTCATTCAGGCTGACGGCGGCACCAGAACTGCATCCATTACCGGCGCTTTTATGGCACTGGTTGATGCCTGCACCACCATTTACGATGGCAGCAAGCCATTTCCTGTGAAGGATTTCCTGTCTGCTATCAGCGTAGGCATTGCCAAAGACGGTACGCCTTTGCTGGATCTATGCTATGAAGAGGATTCCAGCGGTGTAGTGGACATGAACGTGATTATGACAGGCTCTGGTGATTTCGTTGAGGTGCAGGGCACTGGCGAGGGCAGGCCTTTTACCAGAACAGAACTGAACCAGCTGTTAGAGCTGGCTGCCAAGGGCAACGATGAGCTTATATCCTACGAAAAGGATGTTTTAGGCAATAAATTAGTTTGGAATATTGGCCGGGAAGGCTGATAAAGCGTAATTGTGTGTATATCAGGGTGAGGAATTATGGGAGAAATTAAGAAAATTGTCATTGCTACTAAAAACAAAGGCAAGGTAAGAGAGCTGCAGGAGGCCTTTAAGGATTTGCCAGTGGAGCTCATATCCCTAGGAGAGCTAGAGGGAAGCTTCCCCGATGCAGTGGAGGACGGTACCACCTTTAAGGAAAATGCCTTAAAGAAGGCCATGCATTACCAGAATTTGACGAAAATGGCCTGCATGGCTGATGACTCAGGTCTTGAGGTAGAGGCCTTAAATGGAGCCCCTGGGGTGTATTCTGCCCGTTTTGCCGGAGAAAATGCCACCGATGCAGATAACAACAAAAAGCTGCTGGCAGAGCTGGCCAAGCAGGACCTGGACAAGTCCTATGCTGCCTACAAATGCGCTTTATGCTACGTAGATATGGATGGCACTATGCTGCTGGCAGAAGGCAGCTGCAGTGGTGAAATCCGCAACGTGCCCAAGGGCAATAACGGCTTTGGCTATGACCCGTATTTTTATTCCGGTGACAAAACCATGGCAGAAATGACACTGGAGGAAAAGCAGGCCATCAGCCACAGAGGCGAGGCTATAAGAAAACTGGGAGAGCTGCTGGCAAAGCATTTGCAATAAGGACAGTGGCAAATGTCTGATGTATAGCTGATATATAATTTTTATGATTTTTGTTTATTGAGATTCATTTTTATTATGAATGTCAGTGAAAAATATTCGTAAAATTATTCTAAACAGCAAAAAATACTACATAAAATTCCTACACAGCCTATTTAAATTTGTAGGAATCACAGCTATAAAAAAGCGAATCCAATTCACTTTTAAGCAGGATAAAACCATTGTGGCTATTGGCTTGAAACGGATTTTAAAATATGATAATATTTAACAGTAAATGTAATTTTATAGACATAATTAGGGAGGGTTCAATTTGCGTACAATTAATGTAGAGCAGATTACTGAAGAAGTAGCGCAGATGTGTAAGGAAGCTGCCTATTATTTGCCTCAGGATGTGTATGAGGCTTTAAAGAGAGGCAGAGCAACTGAGGAGTCTCCAGTAGGCTGCGACGTTTTAGACCAGATCATCCGCAACTCTGAAATCGCTAGAGAAGAAGATCGTCCTATTTGCCAGGATACTGGTATGACCATCATTTTCCTGGAAATCGGGCAGGATCTCCACATCGAGGGTGGTAACCTTTATGAGGCAATTAATGCTGGTGTAGCAAAGGGCTACATCGAGGGCTATCTCCGCAAGTCTGTTGTAGCTGAGCCTTTGTTCAACCGCAAGAACACTCAGAACAACACTCCAGCTATCATCTACCCTAAAATCGTAGATGGCGATGGCTTAAAGATTGAGCTGACTTTGAAGGGCTTCGGTTCTGAGAACAAGTCCGGCATCAAGATGCTTGTACCTGCTGACGGCGTTGAAGGCGTTAAGAAGGCAGTTATGGAAATCATTGAGCATGCAAGCTGCAACCCATGCCCTCCAATGGTAGTTGGTATCGGCATCGGCGGCACCATGGACCAGGCTGCATTCCTGTCCAAGCGTGCATTAATGCGTCCTACTAACGTACGCAACGCTCATCCAGATTATGCAAATCTGGAGGGTGAACTCCTGGAGATGATTAATAAGACTGGTATCGGACCTCAGCTGGGCGGCACTACTTCCGCACTGGCTGTTAACATCGAGTGGGGTCCTACTCACATTGCAGGCCTGCCTGTAGCTGTTACTATTTGCTGCCATGCAATGCGCCATGCTGAACGTCATTTATAAGAGGAGGAAAAGGATAATGGCAGAGAAAATTCGTATTACTACACCTTTAACAGAAGAAGTTTCCAGAAAGCTTCGTGCTGGCGACAGCGTACTGATTACCGGTACCATCATCAGTGCCCGCGATGCTGCACACAAGGCTATGACTGAGGCTCTGGCTCGTGGCGAGAAGCTGCCTGTTGACTGGAATAACCAGATTGTTTATTATCTTGGTCCTACTCCTGCAAAGCCAGGCAATCCTATCGGTTCCTGCGGCCCTACCACCTCTGGCCGTATGGATGCATATACCCCAACCATGCTGGATCAGGGTATCCGTGGCATGATCGGCAAGGGCTCCCGTGCTCCAGAGGTTATTGAAGCTATGAAGAAGCATGGCGTAACCTACTTCGCTGCTGTTGGCGGCGCTGCAGCACTTATCTCCAAGTCTGTTAAGTCTTACACTGTACTGGCTTATCCTGAACTGGGTCCAGAGGCTGTAGCAGCTCTGGAGGTCGTGGATTTCCCAGCTATCGTTGTCATCGATTCTGAGGGCAATAACTTCTACGAAATGGGCCAGGCGCCATATCGTAAGTTATAATTACTTTCCCAAGGGAAAGAATATATTTAGGAGGTCTAGAATGATTAACGTATCTTTTTATCTTCGCCGTTTGCATTCCCTCTGTGGTCTGCTTCTCCTCGGCGGTGTACTGGTTGAGCATTTATTAACCAATGCTTCAGCTATGGGTGGTCCAGAGGCATTCAATCAGGGTTTGGAAATGATGGAGTTAATTCCACCACCTGTATTCCTTGCTATTGAGATTTGCCTCTATGCTGTACCAATTCTGTTCCACGGCATCTACGGTATCGTTATTGCTCTTGATGCAAAGAACAACCCTGGTGCTTATGGCTACTCCCGTAACTGGAAGTTCGCTTTGCAGCGTTACACTGCATGGTATTTAGTAGCATTCCTCATTTGGCATGTTGGCTATCTCCGTATTTTCTTAAAGGGCATCAGCGGTGTTAAGATTAGCTATGAACTTGTTCAGTCTGTTATCTCTAACCCAATTGTCTTCGTGCTCTATGCTCTTGGTATGTTCGCAGCAATTTTCCATTTCTGCAATGGTATCACTACCTTCTGCATGACCTGGGGTATTGCCAAGGGTCCTCGTGCACAGTGTGTAGTTGACAAGTTAGCTATGGGTCTGTGCGTATTGATGTGCCTGTTGACTCTGGCATTCATGTTCTCTTACCTTTAAGAACATGGTCGTAGTTAAAAATATTGTATAAGGAGAGAAACTACGTGGCTAAAAATAAGATTATTGTAGTTGGTGGCGGTCTTTCTGGACTTATGGCTACCCTTAAAATTTGTGAAGCTGGCGGCGAGGTTGACTTATTCTCTTACTGCCCAGTAAAGCGTTCTCACTCCCTGTGTGCACAGGGTGGTATCAATGCCTGCATGGATACCAAGGGTGAGCACGATTCCATTTATGAGCATTTCGATGATACTGTATACGGCGGTGACTTCTTAGCAGACCAGTTAGCTGTTAAGGGCATGGTTGAGGCAGCTCCAAAGCTCATTAAGATGTTTGACCGTATGGGTGTACCTTTCACCCGTACTGCAGAAGGTGTTCTTGACCTTCGTAACTTCGGTGGCCAGAAGAATAAGCGTACCTGCTTTGCAGGCTCTACCACTGGCCAGCAGCTCCTCTATGCTTTAGACGAGCAGGTTCGCCGCTGGGAAGTTAAGGGCGGCGTTACCAAGTATGAGTTCTGGGAATTCATCCGCATCATCAAGAACAAGGACGGCATCTGCCGCGGTATCGTAGCACAGAGCATGAACTCCATGGAGATTAAGGCTTTCCCTGCTGACGTTGTTATCCTTGCTACTGGTGGCCCTGGCCAGGTATTTGGCCGCTGCACCGCTTCTACTATTTGTAACGGTTCTGCAGTATCTGCTGTATATCAGCAGGGCGCTCTCATCGGTAACCCAGAGTTCATCCAGATTCATCCAACCGCTATTCCAGGTTCCGATAAGAACCGTCTCATGTCTGAGGCATGCCGTGGTGAGGGTGGCCGTGTATGGGTATACCGTGATGGCAAGCCTTGGTACTTCCTGGAGGATATGTACCCTGCATACGGTAACTTAGTACCTCGTGACGTTGCATCCCGTGCAATCTTCAAGGTATGCGTACACATGGGCCTTGGTATCGATGGCGACCGCCGCGTTTACCTTGACCTTTCCCATATTCCAGCAGATTACTTAGAGCGTAAGCTTGGTGGTATCATCGAGATTTACACTGAGTTCGTTGGTAAGGACCCTCGTAAGGTTCCAATGGAGATTTTCCCTTCCGTTCATTACTCCATGGGCGGTATTTACGTAGATAGAAAGCATTTCACTAACATCCCTGGCCTCATGGCTTCTGGTGAGTGCGACCATCAGTATCATGGTGCTAACCGCTTAGGCGCTAACTCCTTGCTGTCTGCTGCTTATTCTGGTACCGTTTCCGGCCCAGAGGCTATGAAGTACTGCAAGGAAGGCAAGCAGGGTGCAGCTCTGACCGATGCCGAGCTGGAAGCAGCCCGTCAGGAGGTTCAGGCTGAGTATGACAAG
>JAFPCE010000224.1 GCA_017390245.1 Selenomonadaceae bacterium | reverse complement strand
AAGGTAAAGCGCTTGCCAATCTGGTTAAAAACCTGGCCTACAGACTCAGACAAGCTGTTTCCAGTAAATACAGATGGAGCTAAGGAAGTATCATAGCGGTACTCACCTGGCTCAGCACAAATATCTACTACCTTACCATTTTCCACAATGATGAGGCACTGTCCATCATTAACTGCCACTACAGAACCATTGGAAATAACATTATCCTCTCCGCTGGTATTGGAGCTTCTGCCCCCAACACGCTTCTGTCCCTTGGAAACCAGCACATCAGCAGGCTGGCTCTCGCAGTAAATATACTCCTTCCACTGATCCGCCAGCACACCGCCAGTTGCCCCGGCAATAGCCTTAATTAAACCCATAAAATAACCCCCTATGTAGCATAAAACAAACACTCATACTAATGCTTAAATTATAATTTATCCGCAAATTATATACAACTAAATTAAAAATTAATAATCATATTTTAATGTTCTGGTAAATGCCCTTCTCTGCCCTCTTTTGCATTATTCTAGATTGTGCTATAATTATCTGGTATTTATATCATATTTAGAAACGGAGATTTTTTCATGTCTACTCAAACTAAGAAAATTCAAAATAAGATTGCACCTAAGGATCCTGTTGCTAAAGAGAGCAATTTGAAGCCAAAGGCCAGCCGTGATATTCTGCTGCTGATTCTCATCGGTATGACGCTGCTGATTCTGGTGGCTGCATGGCCTAATCTTGATACCATTGGCCGCGGCATGTATGCTTCTTTATTTGCTGGCATGGTTGTGGTTTATATTAACCGCCACGCTAACTTCAGCGAGAAGGTTAAGAAGATTCTCATTGTAGTAAGCCTGTCACTGCTTTTCCTGTGCTTGCTGCTTTTGTGCCTCAGCATTTACTTCCAGTATTTCGCTTAAAATTAATAACAACGTTCATAACAAAATTTACGGCAATGAAATTGACCTTTCATTGCCGTTTTTTAATGCAAAAATGCAGGCACCAGCTCTGATACCTGCATTATTTGCTGATTATAATATTTTATCTGGCTGGCCAATTTCTGCCTGTATACTTTGCAGCACTATTCGTATATAACAGCTATATCTAAAGAGTTATTCTGTGATATTTTCCACATCCACTAAAAGCAGTTCACATAGCTGTTTCTCTGTTGGATTCTTTACTGCAAACAGCCTGTCTGCCTGATGCAGCATGGCCTTTTCAAAGAAATTGCGCACCTCACGGCCATTGGCAAAGTTCTTGCTGCGTTTCTGATACTTCTTAGCAAAGAAGTCCTGAACAAAATCCATAACAGCATCATCTGGCAGATAACCTGCATTTTTACACTGCAGGGAAAAAATCTGAGTCAGCTCTTCTACGTTATAGTCCTCAAAATTGATGTACTTGTTAAAACGGGAACGCAGGCCTGGATTGGATTCAATAAATCTTTCCATTGGATCTGGGTAACCTGCCACAATGACAATAAAGTCATCACGATGATCCTCCATGGCCTTCAGCAGGGTATCTACTGCTTCCTGTCCAAAGTCATTGCCACTTCCTTCAGGTATCAGTGCATAGGCTTCATCTATAAAGAGTATGCCCCCTAGCGCACTTTCTACAGCATCCTGCACCTTCAGGGCAGTCTGGCCCACGTAGCCTGCCACCAGCCCGGAACGGTCCACCTCCACCAGCTGTCCCTGGCTTAAGATGCCCATAGCATGGTAAATCTTAGCCAGCAGCCTTGCCACAGTAGTTTTGCCTGTACCAGGGTTGCCGTAAAATACCAGATGATTGGATACGGGAATGGTCTTTAACCCTCTCTGCTTTCTCATGCGGTTAACTTCCTGCAGATGTATTAATGAGCCTATATCCTGCTTTACTGCCTGCAGTCCTACCAGGTCGTTAAGCTGAGCCATCAGCTCTTCTAATGACTCTTCCTGCTGGTCATCATCCTCAGAAGAGGCAACCTTGTTCTGTACAAACTGATTCTCTGCCTCCGTATCATCCTCATCCTTATTCAGAACTTTATCAGCATTAGCATAATTTGCCTCCCAATGCTCACTCAGCATATTCATGTAAATATGATAATCCCTGACCTCATCCTCACTGGCGTCATTGTCTGTTGTCAGCAGCTTATAGCCAATCCTGGCCATAGAATCCAGCCATACCCTGCTGAATTGTGAATGCTTATCGTCATCAGTCTGCTCATTCAGGGCATTATCAATCTGCAGCAGTATATTTAGGGAAACAGGTATCTTCTGTTCAAATTCCTCAGTACATATATTGTTTTCTTTAATATAATTT
>JAFPCE010000223.1 GCA_017390245.1 Selenomonadaceae bacterium | reverse complement strand
CAATGCCATTGATACAGAGGAAGCACTGAACTCCCAGGAGCGTATCAGCCAGGTGGTAAGCTATATCCTGGAGCATTTTGACCAGAAAACCATGCGCAATGCCTATTACAGTCTGAAGGGACAGCGGGTAAATGGCTTTAACTCCATACTGGCAGTCAGCTCCATTGAGGCCTGCAAAAAGTACTATTTAGAGCTGCAGAAGCAAATCAGGGAAAAGGGCAGGGAGCTTTCCATTGCTACTATTTTTTCCTATGCAGCTAATGAAGCAGACAGCGAAGATGGCATTTTAGATGATGAGGGCTTTGATACAGAGAAAATGGAGCAAAGCTCCAGAGATTTTCTGGAAATGGCTATGGCTGACTATAACCAGGCGTTTCATACTAACTACGATACCTCTGGCAGTGGCTTCCAGGACTACTACAAGGATTTGTCAAACAGGGTAAAGAAACGGGAAGTGGATTTGCTGATAGTAGTTAATATGTTTTTAACTGGCTTTGATGCCACAACACTGAACACTCTCTGGGTGGATAAAAATCTGAAGATGCATGGCCTGCTGCAGGCTTTTTCCCGCACTAATCGTATATTGAATTCTGTAAAGGCCTTTGGCAATATTGTATGCTTCCGGGATCTGGAAAAGGCTACCAATGATGCTATCGGGCTCTTTGGTGATGCCAAGGCTGAGGGAATTGTGCTGTTAAAGACCTTTGCGGACTATTTCCAGGGGTTTGTGGATGAAAAGGGCAAAAAGCATAAGGGCTATCTGGAGCTGGTACAGGAGCTGCAGGAAAGATTTCCACTGGGACAGCAGATAATAGGCGAGGAAAATAAAAAGGATTTTCTGGTGCTCTTTGGCAGTATCCTGCGTATAAGGAATATTTTGTCTGTCTTTGATGAATTTAAGGGACAGGAAATATTGTCCATGCTGGATTTCCAGGATTATACAGGTATGTATCATGATGTATATGATGAAATGAAGCCACCACCTGGCAGCAAGGATTCCATTATGGATGATGTGGTGTTTGAGCTGGAGCTGGTAAAGCAGGTTGAGGTTAATATTGATTATATTCTGATGCTGGTAGCTAAGTACCATAAGTCCAACTGCCAGGACAAGGAGATACTGGGGGCTATTAACAAGGCTATTAATTCCAGTCCGTCTCTGCGGTCTAAGAAGGATTTGATAGAGAAGTTCATAGATAATATAAATAATGCCGCTGATGATGTACTGGAGGAGTGGCGCGGCTTTGTACGGAAACAGAGAATGGAGGAGCTGCAGCAGCTGATAGAGACTGAGCGATTAAAGCCAGAGGAAGCAAAAAGCTTTGTGGCCAATTCCTTCCGTGATGGTGTGCTGGTAACTACTGGTACAGGGGTGGATAAGATATTGCCACCTATGTCCAGGTTTGGGGGCGGTGGTGCCAGAGAAAAGAAGAAGGCAGGGGTAATCCAGAAGCTGAAGGATTTCTTTGAAAAATACTTTGGGCTCTTAGATGACAGCCATGGCTTGGAGTGATAATATGTTGATAGGGTTTTTGTGATAGTTAATTGTGTAATTGCAAAGGAGGCGTTTTATGAAGAGGTTAATTTCTGTTTTTACCATTTGAAGTGAAATTGCCACATGAGCCATTGAATATTAATAAAATGACCTCTGAGGAATTGAAAAAGGAATTGGAGCAAGGATATCAGGAGATGCAAGAAGGCAAAGCTATGCTAGTGGCAGAAGCATTTGAAGATATTTGCAAGAAATATGGACTGTAGGATTGTATACTTTACAAAAAGCATTGACAAAAGTGATAAAAAGTGTAAAATATGAGCCATAAACCGTTGAGGTGAAGATAAAAACGTAAAATGCGCTTACAGAGAACCGGCGTGGCTGAGAGTCCGGCAGAATGCAGTACGTTAAATGGATCACTGAGGGTGCGGTCAAAGAGGAAATGGTATTTGCCAGAGCTTTTGCAGCAGGCTTTTGATATGGCCAGCTGGTTGTATCTGAGCTGAGGCAGGGTAAGGCAGTTCCTTGAGTATTCCGCAACGCGTCACAAGCGTTATATGTGAGGGATATGATGGTATCCTGCAGAGTGGTTGAGCGATAGCTCTTCAATCAAGGTGGCACCGCGAGGCGTTTATATCAAAGATATAGCACTCGTCCTTGACAAGTTATTTGTCTGGGACGGGTGCTTTTTTGCGTCCTCCAGACTGATACAGACTCTGTTTAGTTGTTGTGAGGCCAGAAGAACTGGCCAGATGAAGGAGGAAGCGTAATGAAGTATCAGAAGGAACAAAGACCAACACTGGAGGAGCTGCAGATTTTTGCCAGGGACTATCCTGTAGTGCCAGTGGCTAGGGAAATAATGGCAGATATGGAGACGCCTATTGCTGTTATGAAAAAGATGCAGGCTGTGAGCTCCTGCTGCTTTATGCTGGAAAGTGCGCCAGGCGGCACCCAGCGCAGCCGGTATTCCTTTTTAGGCTTTGACCCATCCCTAGAGTTAAAGTGCAAGGCGGGAAAGCTGACGGTTACTGGTAGTACTGTAACCAAAGAAACTGTGAAGGACCCAGCGCCATATATCAGGAAGATTTTAGCTGAGTACAAGAGTCCAAGGCTGGAGTATCTGCCAACATTTACCGGTGGATTTGTGGGGTATTTTGCTTATGAGTACTGCCGGTATTGCGAGGCGAAGCTGGATTTCCCAGATGTAACTGCCCTGAATGATGTGGATTTAATGCTCTTTGACAAGGTTATTGCCTTTGACCATTTGCTGCAGAAAATTGTTTTAATCGTAAATATCAAGACTAATGATTTAGCAAAGAATTTTGCCAAGGCTCAGCTGGATTTAGATACACTGGAAAGGCTGGTAACAGGGCCACTACCACAGGAGGACCAGTCCGGGCGGCTGTTAAGTGAGTTTAGCAATGAGTTTGACCTGGAGGAGTACAAGGAGGTAGTAAATAAGGCGAAGCATTATATCAAGGAAGGGGATATTTTCCAGGTAGTGCCATCTAATGATAAATGCGCCAAGTATCAGGGCAGCTTGTTAAATGCTTACAGGGTGTTAAGGAGCAGCAATCCATCGCCGTATATGTTTTTCTTCAGCGGTCATGCCATCCAGATGATGGGGGCATCTCCAGAAACACTGGTAAAGCTGACAGATGGGAAGATTGCTACCTTCCCTATAGCTGGTACTGCTCCTAGAGGCACTACTCCAGAGGGGGACAGGATACTGGCTGAGGCATTGTTAAGTGATGAAAAGGAGATGGCGGAGCATAATATGCTGGTGGATCTAGGGAGAAATGACTTAGGCAGGATTGCGGAGTTTGGCTCGGTAAAGGTGAAGGATTATCAGGCATTGCAGAAATTTTCCCGGGTAATGCATATCACTTCTACTGT
>JAFPCE010000024.1 GCA_017390245.1 Selenomonadaceae bacterium | reverse complement strand
GCTGAGAAGATTAAGGCTGACCTTGCGTCCCGCAATGAGACTGTATACGAAATCGGCAAGGTTACCCAGGGCAGCCATGAAGTAATTGTTAAGGGCGGCGTTTTCAATGAGTAAGCATATTTTAGGTATTTTGTGCTCTGGCCGGGGCTCTAATATGCAGTCCATTATGGCTGCTATCAAGAGTGGCCAGATAAAGGCTGAAATTGGCATTGTTTTAACTGACAAGCCTGAGGCAAGGGCGCTGCAGGTGGCTAGTGAGGCTGGCATCAAGAGCGTCTGCGTCAACCGCAAGGAGTGCAAGGACCAGCAGGAGTTTGAGGAGAAGCTGGTGGCTGAGCTGAAGGCTGCTAAGGTTACTCTGGTAGTGCTGGCTGGCTTTATGCGCATTTTAAGCCCATATTTT
The DNA here is from genome assembly GCA_017390245.1 of Selenomonadaceae bacterium. Taxonomy (GTDB): domain Bacteria; phylum Bacillota; class Negativicutes; order Selenomonadales; family Selenomonadaceae; genus Anaerovibrio. Next base: position 5,691 of record JAFPCE010000024.1, on the reverse strand, counting down.
GTTAATGCCTACAGACATCAGATTTTGAATATTCATCCATCCCTGCTGCCTTCCTTTGGCGGTGCTCATGCCCATCGTGATGTGCTGGCCTACGGCACTAAGGTGTCTGGCTGTACTATTCATTTTGTGGATGAGGGCATGGATCATGGCCCTATTATCCTGCAGACTGCTGTGCCTGTGCTGGAGAATGATACTGAGGAGACTCTGGCGGCCAGGGTGCTGGTGCAGGAGCATATCCTGTATCCAAAGGCGATTGAGCTTTTTGTTGACGGTAAGCTGGAATTGGTTGGCGACCGTCATGTAAGAATAAAACAGTAATTTTTATGGTAAAGGAGATTTAATTATGAAAATCAAGCGTGCATTAATTAGTGTTTCCGACAAGACTGGCGTAGTTGAGCTGGCAAAGAAGCTTCATGCTGCAGGTGTTGAAATCGTTTCTACTGGCGGTACTATGAAGGCTATCAAGGAAGCTGGCATTCCTGTAACCTACGTTAGCGATGTAACTGGTTTCCCTGAGATTATGGATGGCCGTGTAAAGACCTTAAATCCATATATCCATGGCGGTATCTTGGCTGTTCGTGACAATCCTGCTCATGTACAGGCTATGAAAGAGCATAAGATTACTGGTATTGATTTGGTAGTAGTTAATCTCTATCCATTTAAGGAGACTATTTCCAAGGAAGGCGTAACTCTGTCTGAGGCTATTGAGAATATCGATATCGGCGGCCCTGCTATGATTCGTGCAGCTGCAAAGAACTTCAGATATGTTACTGTTATCACCAATCCTGCCCGCTATGACGAGGTAGCAGAGTGCATTACCAAGGATGGCTGTGTAGGCGGCATGCTGCGTATGCAGTTGGCTCAGGAGGCTTTCCAGCATACTGCTGAGTATGATGATTGTATCCAGAACTATTTGATGGAGCAGGTGAATAAATAAGATGAACGTATTAGTAATTGGCAGTGGTGCCCGTGAGCATACACTGGTATGGAAGCTGGCTCAGAGCAAGCAGGTAGAGCGCCTGTATGCAGTGCCTGGCAATCCTGGCATGGCGGAGCTGGCAGAGTGCATTGAGGGTGTGTCTATCACTGATAATGCTGCTCTGGTAAAGGTGGCTCAGGAGAAGAATGTCGGTCTGGTGGTTGTTGGTCCTGAGGTGCCATTGACCAATGGTGCTGTGGATGCCTTTAATGCTGCTGGCATCAAGGCTTTTGGCCCTGTACAGGCTGCGGCTGAGATTGAGGGTTCTAAGTCTTTTTCTAAGAATTTAATGAAGAAATATAATATCCCTACTGCAAAGTATGAGGTGTTTACTGAGGCTGAGGCTGCTAAGGCTTATATCAAGGCTGAGGGTGCGCCTATTGTTATCAAGGCTGATGGCCTGGCTGCAGGCAAGGGCGTTATTGTGGCTATGGATATGGACCAGGCTCTGGGTGCTATTGATGAAATCATGGGTGACCATGCTTTTGGCAGTGCTGGCAGCCGTGTAGTGGTTGAGGAGTTCATGGATGGCGAAGAGGTGTCTGTGCTGTGCTTTACTGATGGCAAGACTATCGTGCCTATGATTCCTTCCCAGGATCACAAGCGTGTTTATGATAACGATAAGGGGCCTAATACTGGCGGTATGGGTGCCTATGCACCTGCTCCTGTAGGTACTCCTGAGCTGATGGCCAGAGTGCAGAAGGAGATATTAGAGCCTACTATCAAGGCTATGGAGGCTGAGGGACGTCTCTATAAGGGCTGTCTCTATGCTGGTCTTATGGTGGACGCTAATGGTCCGCGTGTGGTTGAGTTTAATGCCCGTTTCGGCGATCCTGAGACTCAGGTTGTGCTGCCACTTTTAGAGAGCGATCTGGTTGAGGTTATGCTGGCCTGCATCGATGGGAAGCTGGCTGAGACTGAGGTGAAGTGGAGCGATGGCGCTGCAGTTTGCATCGTTATGGCTGCTGGCGGTTATCCGAAGTCCTATGAGAAGGGCGATGAGATAACTGGCTTTGCTGAGGCACAGGAGCTGGGCTGTACTGTGTTCCATGCTGGTACGTCCTGTAAGGATGGGAAAATCTTTACTAATGGTGGCCGTGTGCTGGGCGTGGTGGCTAAGGCTGATGGCATTAAGGCTGCGGTGGATAAGGCTTATGATGGCGTGGCAAAGATGACCTTTAAGAATGCGCATTTCAGACATGATATTGCGCACTGGGCGCTGGAGAGGCTGAAGTAAATTTTTTTATGAATGTTATGAGGGGCATAATCCTGGTGGATTATGCCCCTTTTTGATATTTAATTTACTTGTGGGGATGGGTGTAGTAAAATAGTTGTATATGCTTTTGTATAGTGTGTTATTTTTAGGATATAAATTTTGTGCGACGGGAGGAGATTTCCTATGGATAATGAGAATAAGGAGATAAGGAACGCGAAGAATATTATTTCTACTATTTATACTGCTGATGCTAAGGAGAAGATGCGGAGTCAGGCGGAGATTAATGCCAGGTATCAGGTGTGCTGCAAGCGGTACAAGGAGTTTAAGAACTGTTCTGCTGAGTTCAGGGAGCAGAAGGTGATGATTTATGCTGAGCTGAAGGTCCTTGGCTGGGTGCTGGGCAAGAGTGATACCAAAATCAGCCAGGAGGCTAATTTTTAATATAGATTGGAGACAATAGATGAAGATTAATGACGTGATTAATGGTTTTAAGCTGGTGCGCCAGGAGACTGTGGCGGAGATTTCTTCTGAGGCTTATATGTTTGAGCATGTGAAGAGCGGTGCCAGACTTTTATATTTAGCTAATGATGATGATAACAAGGTGTTTTCTATTTCTTTCAGGACACCACCTGCTGATGATACTGGTGTGCCTCATATTATTGAACATTCTACCCTGTGCGGTTCCCGGAAGTTCCCTTTGAAGGAGCCTTTTGTGGAGCTGGTGAAGGGTTCTCTCAATACCTTCCTTAATGCTATGACCTTCCCAGATAAGACTATGTATCCTATTGCCAGCTGCAATGACAAGGATTTCCATAATCTGATGGATGTGTATCTTGATGCTGTTTTCTATCCTGCTATTTATGAGAGCAATGAGATTCTCATGCAGGAGGGCTGGCATTATGAGATTGAGAAGCCAGAGGATCCTCTGACCTATAGTGGTGTTGTATTTAACGAAATGAAGGGTGCGCTGTCTTCTCCTGATGATTTGCTGGAGAATAAGATTATGGCGGCGCTGTTCCCAGAAAATACCTATTCCAAGGAGTCTGGCGGTAATCCTGCCGCTATTCCGGATCTGACCTATGAGATGTTCAAGGATTTCCATCACCGCTATTATTCTCCTGCCAACAGCTATATTTTCCTCTATGGTGATATGGATATAGAGGAGCAGCTGGCCTTTATTGACAGCGAGTATTTAAGCAATTTTGACAGGGTTGATGTGGATTCCCGTATAAATAAGCAGCCTGCCTTTACTGAGCTGAAGGATGTTCAGGGGGCTTATCCTGTAGGCAAGGAGGAGTCCAAGGAGGGCAAGACCTTCCTGAGCTGCAACCTGGTTATGGCTGAGGCTGGTGACAGTGAGACTATTGAGGCACTCAATATACTGGTGGAGGCTTTGTTTAAGACTCCGGCTGCACCTGTGCGCCAGGCCCTCATAAAGGCTGGCATTGGCAAGGATGTGGATGCTCACTTTGAAAAGTCTGTACTGCAGCCATATCTGACAGTTTCTGTTACTGGTGCTGAGGCTGAACAGGCTGAGGAGTTTAAGAAGGTACTGTATGCTGCTGTAAAGGAGCAGGTAACAAAGGGCATTGACCAGACTATTTTGGAGGCTGCCCTGAACCAGAATGAGTTCTCTATGCGGGAGGCTGATTTTGGCCGCTATCCAAAGGGACTGATTTACAATATTAACCTCATGGATAACTGGCTCTACGACCAGGACCCATTGGCTATTCTCCGCTATGAGGATGAGCTGCAGAGCCTGCGGGAGAAGCTGGGTACTGGCTTTTATGAGAAGCTTTTGCAGGAGAAGTTCCTGGATAACAAGTTTGGTGCTTTTGTTACCATGGTGCCTGACAGTGAGCTGGCGGAGAAGAATGAGAAGGCTGTAGAGGAGAAGCTGGCTAAGGTGAAGGCTGCTATGACTGAGGCAGAGATTCAGCAGGTGATTGCTGATACTGCCAAGTTAAAGCTGAAGCAGCAGACTCCTGACAGCCCAGAGGCTCTGGCTACTATTCCGCTGTTAAAGATTGAGGATATAAAGAAAGAGCCTAGAAAGCTGAAGCTGGAGGAGCGCCAGGCAGGTGACCTGAAGGTGCTGTATACTCCTGCCAAGACTCAGGGCATTGCTTATTTGAATCTTTATTTTGCAGCAGATACTGTGCCAGCTGATTTAGTGCCTTATCTCTTTATTTTTGAGGATTTGCTGGGATTAGTTGATACTACTGAAACCAGCTATCAGGATATGACTAACAAGGTAAACCTGAATACTGGAGGTGTGGCCTTTGATTTACAGACTATTACCAGTGAGGGCAATGCTGATGAATTTAAGCCTTTCCTGAAGGTCAGCGCTAAGGCCTTTGCCAGAAAGCTGCCTGTTTTAATGGATATTTTAGGGGAGATTCTTACGAAGACTACCTTTGCTGATAAGTCCCGCCTGCAGGAGCTGATGCAGAAGTACCGCTCTGATATGGAGATGGAGATGCTGCAGTCCTCTGTACAGGTGGCTATTAGCAGATTAAATTCCTTTACCTCCAGAAATGGTGTTTATGGGGATATTGGCGGTCTTTCCCTGTATCCTCTGGTAAAGCAGCTGACTGATGATTTTGAGGCTCATGCTGAGGATTTGCAGGCAAAGCTCTCTGAGGTTTACAGCCTGCTCTTTGGCACAAAGCACCTGACTGTAGGCATTACCACTGAGGAGAAGTATTACGATTTATTCGCTAAGGAGCTGCAGCGCTTTGCTGATATGCTGAAGGTTAATGCTAAGGCTGACGGGGCTGAGCTGGTTAAATATGATTTAGTGCCTGCTACCAGCCAGGAGGCACTGCTGTCTGCCAGCCAGGTGCAGTATGTGGCTAAGGGTGCTAACCTGTACAAGGCAGGCTATGAGTATGATGGCAGCTACAGAGTGCTGGATGTGATTTTGAAGTATGATTATTTCTGGACCAAGATTCGTGTCCAGGGGGGCGCTTATGGTGCTATGACCCGCTTTGGTGTGGATGGTGAGATGCTGTTTGTGTCCTACCGTGATCCACGCTTAGCTGAGACTATTGATGTCTTTGATGGCACTGCGGATTATCTGCGTAACTTCGAGGCTTCTGACAGGGAGATGACCAAGTATATCATTGGTGCTATCAGCTCTGTGGATACGCCTCTGACACCTCGCCTGGCTGGTGCTGCTGCTCAGAGACTGTACTTCAGCGGTACTACCTATGAGATGCGCTTAAAGAGACGCCAGCAGATATTGTCTGCTTCTGTGGAGGGCATCCGCAAGCTGGCTGAGCCAATTGATGCCTGCATGAAGGCCCATAACCTGTGCGTATTTGGCAATGAGTCTGTCATTGAGGCCAACAAGGATATCTTTAAGAAGCTGACTAAGGTTATGGATTAAGGCTTTTTAAAAAATATTGACTTTGTGTAAATTCAATGTAATAATGAAAGAATAGACTGAGAATTTGACTAATGCTTTAGGAGGGTTTCTTTTGAAAAAATTAGT
>JAFPCE010000222.1 GCA_017390245.1 Selenomonadaceae bacterium | reverse complement strand
GGTAGAAACTACGATTCTCTTAATCTTAGATACATCGTACAGTGGCTTTAAAGCCATAACCATAATGATGGTAGAGCAGTTAGGGTTAGCAATGATGCCCTTGTGCTGGGCAATAGCCTCTGGGTTAACCTCAGGCACTACTAATGGCACCTCTGGATCCATGCGGAAGGCACTTGAATTATCAATAACCACAGCACCAGCCTTTACAGCTGCAGGAGCAAATACCTTGCTGGCAGAGCCGCCGGCAAAGAGAGCAATCTGCACATCCTTAAAGGAATCCTCAGTAGTCTCCTCAACAGTGTACTCCTTGCCCATAAACTGAATCTTCTTGCCAGCAGAACGCTTGGAAGCCAGCATCTTTAAGTTAGCAAATGGGAAATTTCTCTCCTCAATCAAATTCAGAAATTCCTGGCCAACAGCACCAGTAGCACCTAAAATCGCAACATTATACTTCTTCATTTATCTTCATCCCTTAAGTATTATTAATCCATTAACTTATCCAGGCCAATAACCAGGCCCTCTAACTGGCGTACCTTCTTGCAGGCAAGGCAGACACCTGGCATAAAGGACTCACGGTTCAGAGAATCGTGGCGGATAGTTAAGGTCTGGCCCAAACCGCCAAAGATAACCTCCTGATGAGCCACATAGCCTGGCAGGCGCACACTGTGGATATGCATGCCCTCTACATTAGCCCCTCTTGCACCAGCTACCTTTTCCTTCTCCTCAGGATGTCCCTGCTGATGCTCTTCTCTAACCTCTGCAATCATAGCAGCGGTCTGCAGAGCAGTACCAGATGGAGCATCCAGCTTATTATCATGATGGAGCTCAATAATCTCCACCTCAGGCATATATTTAGCAGCCTGCTTTGCCATCAGCATCATCAATACTGCACCAATAGCAAAGTTAGGAGCAATAAATACAGGCGTGTTATTTTCTTTAGCCAGCTTCTCCAGCTCAGCCTTGGCTTCATCGGAAAGACCAGTAGTGCCAATAACAGGAGAAACACCTAATTTAATAGCCTTGACAGCATTATCATAAACAACATCTGGGCGGGTAAAATCCACCATAACCTCAGGCTTCACATCTTTAATCGTTGCCTCTAAATCAGTGGTAACATTAACGTTACATTTAGGCAGTCCCACCAATTCACCAGCATCTCCGCCAGCAACAATATCAACAGCGCCTGCTAACTGTAAATCCCTGTCCTCCAGAACAGCCTTTACAACAGCCTGTCCCATACGGCCGCAAGCACCGCTAACCAAAACTTTTATCAAAGCTAACGCCCCCAATTCAAATAAAATACCTTTATATAATAATAAAATTTGACTCTATATTCAAGCCTTTTTTGTACATTCTTCCACTGACATTACACAAAAGTGTATAAATAATACTAAAATATCATTATTCTTGTTATTTTTGCCAAAAAATATATAATAAAATGGTATATTAAACCCACAAGAAAGGACTTTTATATGAAATTTCAGCTTCCACAGCTTTATTTTAGCAAGCTCATGCGGGCTATTACCGAATTCCAGCTTATCCAGGATAATGACAATATCATGATAGGTGTCTCTGGCGGCAAAGACAGCTTGTTTCTCGCCTATGCTATGGCCATGATGCAGCAGCGGCTGAAAAAGCATTTTACTCTCCAGGCAGTCACCATCAATCCTATGTTTTCGCCTGATTTTGCTGTAGAAAAAATTGCTTCTTATATGAAGGAACTGAACATACCTTTTAGCAGCCATGCTGTTGATATTGCCGGTACTATTGCCGCCCAGGACGGCAAAGACCCCTGCTTTACCTGTGCTTATTTCCGCAGGGGTGCTGTGAACCG
>JAFPCE010000221.1 GCA_017390245.1 Selenomonadaceae bacterium | reverse complement strand
CCAGTTAAACCGCATTAAGCTGATGCTTTCTGTGGCTAAGGATAAGAATCCAAAGACTGCAGGTAAGCAGGTTAAGGCATAAACTATAAAAAATATCAGTGGATGCTGGCCCGCACAAAGAGAAAACTTCTTTTAGCGGACCAGCATTTTTTTAGAGGTGATAACTATGGCTATGGGGAAAAAGCACAAGGCAAATATAGCTCTGGCCATCAGTATACTGGGAGCAGGGGCAACATTTTCTGTAGCTAATGCTGGTTTTTTAGGCGGTATGCTGCATAATGGCTTTCTGGCAGCTTCTATTGGCGGCCTGGCGGACTGGTTTGCCATAACAGCTTTATTTAAAAAGCCTTTGGGAATTTCCTATAGAACAGAAATCATTATCCGCAACCGCCAGCGCATTATGGATGCCATTACTGATTTTATTAGTGATGACCTGCTGAGCAGTGACAATGTCATGCAGTTTGTTAACCGGCAGGACACATCCAGGTTTGTAGCCGGCGTTATAGAAAAACAGGGCGAACGGAAGCTGCTGCCTGTTATCAGGGAGCTGGCCAGACAGCTGGCGCAGTCTATAGAGCCTGTGATAAAGCAGCAGGGGGTAAAGCCAGCTGCTGAGGCACTGCTGCAATCTCTGGATTACACAGCATGTGGCAGGGCGTTGTGCCAGAGCTTAGCTGCAGCTGATAATATACCGCTCATTAGCAATATTCTGCTGGCAGCTGGCCGGGAGCTGATGGGTTCTGAGTCTGCCCAGGCAATTCTGGAAAAAAATATTGGGGAGATGCTGGAAACCTATGCAGGGGAGGATGGCTCCAGGTCATTCTTTGTGAATCTGTTAAAGATGTTTAATCTGGATGAGGAAAAAATGGCCTCTAATCTGGTGGCTTTTGCTGATAAGTGGCTCATAGAAGCTCAGGATGATGTTTCCAAGCAGCAGCTTTTAGATAACTGGCTGGCAGATAATTTGCCGAAATTAGCAGAGAATTCTGCCTTCCATGAAAAAGCTGGCAAGGCCCTGGCAGTTTTTTTGCAAAGAGAAGAGATTATGACAGAATTGCAGGGATATATACAGCAGAAATTCAGCAGAGAGAAGCTGGAGGATATGCTTGTAAATGCTAGTGAAGGTGTCATGCAGAAATATCTAGCCGATGAAATATGGCAAGCCAATGCAGACAGGTTTATTAAGAAAAAGCTGCAGCAGCTGCTGGAGTCAAAGCATGACAGTATTACTGATATGATTGAGACAAAGCTCAGCAGTCTCTCTGATGAGGACCTGGTTAGCTTTACCCAGGAAAAGGTGGCTGACGATTTACAGATGATACGTATCAACGGCTCAGTGGTAGGCGGCATAGCAGGTATGCTGCTGTACGGGCTGATTGCCATAGCAGGGCAGGTGATCAGGTAATGGTGTGGAAAAATTGGAATAAGGCAGATAAAACTCTGCTGGCAGCCTTCAGCATTTTTCTGTTTTCCTTGTGTCTGCATATTCAATATCCAGGTAATATCATGGCAGAAGGCCTGCTGTTTTGCTCAGAGGCAGCTCTGGTAGGCGGTATTGCTGACTGGTTTGCAGTAACAGCATTATTTAAGAAGCCGCTGGGATTTCCTTGGCATACAGCTCTTTTGCCTAGGCGCAAGCAGGCCTTCATCGATGCCACTGGCAAAATGCTGCAAAAGGAATTCTTTACGCCTAAGCTTATGCTATCTAAGCTGGAGCAATATGATTTTATTAAGATGCTGCAGCAGGAGCTGGAGCAGGAACAGCAGCAGAAAAAACTGCAGCTATGGCTAAAGCAGAAGATAGCCATGGCTGTAAAGGAAAATATCAGCAGCGATGCTGAAAGCATAGATAAATACCTGAAGGAGAAAGCTTCTCCTGAGGCATTATTAAATGGATTAGGGGAAAATGAAGCTGTTAGCCATGGTATTATTACTGGCCTGGGCGGTGAAATAGAAAAGAGATGCAGTGAGGCAGATTTTTTCCATTTTCTGGAAAAGCAATTAATCCAGATGAAAGAAGATAAGCTGGCACAGCTGCCGGCATTTATTGCTCCTATGGCCAATATGATGGCTGGCAATATTAATCTCTCTGAAGTGGCAGAGGTTATCCAGGGACAGTGTGTAAGGCTGGGACAGCGTTTGCAGTCCCCTGAATCGGCAGAGCATCAGCGCTGTCTGGCAGAATTTAAGAATATTCTTTGTATTTTACAAAAAAATGAAGAGACAAAGCAGGATTTAGACGACCTTTGGTGGAATTTATTACAACAGTTGAGTGTATTTAAGCTGCTGCAGCTGCCTGAAGTGGCAGAACAGCCGGAAATCCAGCATATATTTGACAATGTGGCTGCTGGCTGTATTAGCTCGTTACAGCAGGAGCTGCAGGATAATCGCGAGCTGCAGGAGGCAGTATACAGCCTGTGGCATCAGTTTTCAGCAAGGGGGGTCTTACAGGCTCGGGAAATGATAGATGGCATTGTAAGAGATGTATTAAGCACAATGACAGATCAGCAGATGAATCGTCTGATTTATGAGAAGGCTGAACCTGATTTGCTATGGATAAGAATGAATGGTTCCATTGTAGGGGCATCTATTGGTATAGTTGTGTTTGCAGTGATACAGATTTTTACATTTTAGTTTTAGTTTTAGTTTTGCTTCGATTGTGGTATTATAAGTATGGTAATGCCTATAAGTAGATTTGTTGTAAAGGCGGGGTAAGAATGAAAGGGCAATTAATTTTATGTCAGATTCTTTGCACAGCAGTAGGATGTATTGTTGGTGCATTGGCCTTGTCAAGTGTTGGCACCATTGGTGCAGCATTTTTGACATTGTTAGTGGCAGTAGTACTGGGAGCTATTGGTATCAGCAAAATCGTTGCTGATGATATGAGCGTGCCAACCATGCGTCCAGCGGCTAAGCCAGAGGTAAAGAAAGCAGCGCCAAAAGCAGCACCTGCTGCTCAGCCAGCTAAGCTTTCCAGTAATATTGATATGCTGGGCATGTCTGAGGAAATGGCATTTTCCTCCCAGCAGCTGGTATGGGGTATTGGCCAGTTTAAGTCAGCTCTCAGCAAGCTGGATAATCTGGCACAGGAGATTAACTCCCAGAGCCAGGGCAACGCCAGCAGCTTAGAGGAAGCTTCTGCAGGTGTTATGGAAATTGCTGATGCAGCAAATCAGGTATCTGAAACTGCACAGTCCAGCTTAGAAGAGTGTCATGCTTCTGCAGATTTAGCTAGAAGATATCAGAAGGAAATCAATGAAGTCAGCCTGGCTATTAAGAACGTAGGCGAGGTTGTACAGGCAGCTGTCATCGATATTAATGAGTTAAACACCGCTTCTGAGAAGATTGCAAACTTCGTAGAGAAGATTCGTGGTATTGCCAGCCAGACCAATCTGCTGGCACTGAATGCTGCTATTGAGGCAGCTCGTGCTGGTGAGCATGGCAAGGGCTTTGCTGTAGTTGCAGAGGAAGTTCGCAAGCTGGCTGCAGAGAGTGAAGGCACCACAAAGGAAATCGAGGAAATCGTACAGGAAATCACTGGCACTACTGCTGGTGTTACCAAGAGTATGCAGGAAGGCAGCAAGCGCCTGCAGTCCGTTGAGTCTATGGCAGCAGATTCTGCTGATGCCATGACTGGCATGGTTGATAATAGTCACACCATTGAGCATGTTGTAGATGATCTCTGCAACATGGCTGCTAAGCAGAGAGACACCACTGATTCCATGGCGAAGGTTATTGAGAACCTGGGCCAGGCAACTGTTACTATTGCCGGTCATATTGGTGAAACCAACCAGCGCATTGACCAGCAGTTAGAGAACATTGAACAAATTTACGGCTATGCACGTTCTCTGCTGGATGTTGCAGATAACCTGCAGGATGCAGCTGTTCAGTTTAAGAAGGACAATGAGCTTATCTTTGCAGTTAACCCATTTACTGCGCCAGAGAAGATTCGCCAGACCTATATGCCAATTCTGTCTTCTGTAGCTGATAAGATTGGCATGAGGGCCAGAACCATTATTGTTAATGACTATGAAGCACTGGGCAATGCCTTGAAGCGCGGTACTGCAGATGTGGGCTGGTTCTCTCCAGCAGCTTATGTTTCTGCTAAAAACCAGGCTAACATTACTCCATTGGTTACGCCAAAGGTTAATAATGCAACCTCCTACACTGGCTATATTGTAGCTAAGAAGGGCAGTGGCATCAGCTCTATTGAGGACTTGAAGGGCAAGAGCTTCGGCTTTGTAGATAAGAAGTCTGCTTCTGGTTATGTATATCCAAAGGCAGCCTTAATAGAAAATGGCAAGGATCCAGAAACCTTCTTCGGTTCTACCAGATTCCTGGGCAGCCACAACAAGGTTATTGATGCAGTATTAAATGGTGAGGTTCAGGCTGGTGCTACTTACTCTGAGGCATTCGATGCAGCTGGTGCAAAGGCAGCAGATAATCTGGATATCATCTTCATGACTGATCCTATTCCAAAGGATGCTATTGCAGCAGCACCTGGTGTACCAGCAGAGATTGTAGAGCAGCTTGTTAATGCCTTTGAGGGTACTAAGGAAGGCAATGCAGAGTGTGGCAATGCAATGCGTGAGGCTAAGATTAACGGCTTCGTGAACGCAGAGGATTCTGTATACGACGTTGTCAGAAAGGCTGCAAGCTACACCTGATAAAAAGTAAATATGGACAAAATTTAGGACCTGCTTTTTAGCAGGTCCTTTTTTGCATTAAAAATGCCCTCTAGATCCGATAATATCTTATCCAGAGGGCACGTATTATTGTTAGTATTTCAAGTTACTGTTTTATCAGTAATAAATATGTTATTATTTCTTCTTCCCATCATTTTCGCACGCTTTATATGCACCAAAGAATCCTAGACCAAAACCTAAAGCACCACATATTCCACCAAATATAGCACCAACTGGACCACCCAAAGCGAAACCAGCAAAGGCACCAAGTACACCTCCTACTACAGCACCAACCACACCACTTACAATTGCTCCAACATTCTCAGTTATCCAGCTCCAGAATCCGCCTCCGGTGACGATATCCATAATTTCATCACTGAGCTCTACTTTTGGCTGGTTGAAGTACTCCATAATATTAGAGCAAAGAGCCTTAAATTCCTCCAGCTTAATTTTGCATTTGTCCTTGAACATCTGGTAAATATCTTCCACGGTTTCTGCTGCAGCATACATCTTGGATAGTACAGTATCATTCTTTATATAGTCAACCGTACTTCTCAGTCTTTCTTTAAATTCGTCATTTTCCAAAAGTGCTCCTACAGCTTCTACATTTGTCATAGTCTTTGTTCCTGTCATAGCAAACATCTCCGTTTTGACATTATATTACTTTTGGATTCATCATACAATGAATCTTGCTTCTGAATCTTATACACGTGAGAGCAGATTTTATTACAAAAATGAGAAAAATTTTTCAAAAGTGCTATAGAAAAGGGATACTTTTTCAATATACATGATTCAAAAGGATTTTGAATTTTGTCTGGGGCTTCAGATATGTCAGCAGGAGCTGTTCATTCTCATCTAAGCAGCCTATAACATTAACCCTTTCAT
>JAFPCE010000220.1 GCA_017390245.1 Selenomonadaceae bacterium | reverse complement strand
TGTTGGATTATTATTTAGTATTTTTTTCTCACAATCTTTTGCTTTTACAGGCTAAAAATGGTAACATATCAGTGTAATAATTTATCATAATGTAATGGCAGGTGGGGTCTGCTGTTAAGTGTTATGTATTGTTTAGGAGGAGAAGGGTATGTATTCATTTTTAGCATGTTTTTTCTTGCTAATCGGTGGCTTCTTTGTGTATGGTAAAATCGTTGACCATGCCTTTAAGCCTACTGACAATCCAACACCAGCTGTAGTAAAAAACGATGGTGTTGACTATGTTCCGCTTCCAACTTGGAAGGTATTTATGATTCAGCTGCTGAATATTGCTGGCTTAGGTCCAATCTTCGGTGCACTGGGCGGCGCTTTGTGGGGCCCTAGTGTATATCTCTGGATTGTATTTGGTACCATTTTTGCTGGTGCCGTTCATGACTATATGTCTGGTATGATTTCTCTCCGTGAGGACGGCAAGAGTATCTCTGAGATTGTAGGCCATTACCTGGGCAACACCATGCTGCAGGTTATGCGCCTGTTCTCTGTAGTGCTGCTGGTTCTGGTAGGTACTGTATTTATGACTGGTCCTGCTAACCTGATTGCTATGCTGACTGGCCAGAGCCCTGTTATGTGGCTGATTATCGTGCTGGCATATTATTTCCTGGCAACCCTGCTGCCAATTGATGCTCTGATTGCACGTTTCTATCCATTATTTGGTGCATGCCTGCTGATTATGGCCTTTGGCATCATGGGTGCTATGCTGCTGGGTGTTGGCGGTCATACCATGCCAGAGCTTACTCTGCAGAATCTGCATCCAAAAGATCTGCCAATCTGGCCTCTGATGTTCATCACTGTTGCCTGCGGTGCGATTTCTGGTTTCCATTCCACTCAGTCCCCATTGATGGCTCGCTGCCTGAAGAGTGAGCACATGGCTCGTCCAGTATTCTATGGTGCAATGGTTGCCGAGGGTGTTATTGCTTTGGTATGGGCAGCTGCTGGTGTTACCTTCTATGACAGCACCGGTGGTTTGATGGCAGCTATGGCTGACGTTGGCCAGAACAAGGCTGTATATGAAATCTGTGTAGGCCTGCTGGGTACTGGAGGTGCAGTACTGGCTATGCTGGGCGTTATTGCCTGCCCTATCACTTCTGGTGATACTGCCTTCCGTTCTGCCCGTCTGACTCTGGCTGACTGGATTGGCCTGGAGCAGGGCAACAAGATTAAGAGACTGTACCTGGCAGCTCCTTTGCTGGCCGTTGGTGGTCTTCTGTCCCAGGTTAACTTCACCATTGTATGGCGTTATTTCGCATGGACTAACCAGACTCTGGCTATGATTGTGCTGTGGACTGGTGCAGTATACATGTACCGCAAGTTCAAGGGCAGCAAGGCATATCTCATGGCTATGATTCCGGCAACCTTCATGTCTGTTGTTACTACAACCTATATCTTACAGGCAAAAGAGGGCCTGCAGCTGCCAACAAGCATCAGCTATCCAGCTGGCTTCGTATTTGCAGCATTGTTCTTGTTCCTGTTCCTGAGAGTTACTGTACTGCGCAAGGATGAGGCAGATAAGTCTGTAGATTAATTTCCATAAGATAAAATTATGAGTTAAAAGCGGCAATCTCCGGGTTGCCGTTTTTATGTGCAGAGGAAATTTAAACTGTCAGTTGAAAAGCAAGGTTATTATTCTTAATGACTTGTTTTATAGTAAATTTTATGGTACTATTATTTGGTATATGATTGTCAAAATTGGGGATACCCCCAAATAAAGTTCATACAGGAGGTCATTTGACACAATGGAAGTTACTGTTAACAATTTAGAAAATCATCAGGTA
>JAFPCE010000219.1 GCA_017390245.1 Selenomonadaceae bacterium | reverse complement strand
GCCATGCTGAGTATATATTGGAGCGGTTTAACCACCTTTATCCTCAGTACAAGGGTACATTTGCCAAAAGGGTTATCTGCGATGACAGCTATGCCCAGAGCATTATTGATGAATTTAAAATCCCAGATAAAGAGCCAGTGATAGCTGTGTCTGTGGATATGATGGATACTGGTATCGATGTGCCTCAGTGCGTCAATCTGGTATTTTTCAAGTCGGTGAAGTCCAAAACCAAGTTCTGGCAGATGATAGGCCGTGGTACAAGACTTTGCCAGGGCTTGGAGTGCGTGGATGAGATTGAGGGCAGGTATACGGATAAAAAGCGGTTTTTGATATTTGATTATTGCGGTAATTTTGCCTATTTCCGGGAAAATGAAAATGGTTATGAGGGCCAGGAGGTTAAGTCCCTGTCTGAGCTGATATTCAGCAAGAGAATTGCCCTGATAATGGCACTGCAGGATGCTAACTACATGGCACAGGAGCTGCAAAAGTGGCGGCAGGAGCTGGTGAAGATCTGCTGTGGCCAGATACAGAATCTGAACCGGGAGCTGATAGCTGTCCGCCATGAGCTGCAGTATGTGGAAAGGTACAGAAGGGAAGAGGCTTTTACAGCGTTAGGGGAAGGTAACAAGGCAGACATCTTGGAGCATTTAGCACCCCTGGTGGAGATGGAGGACAAGGATGAAGCTGCCAAGGGCTTTGATAATATTGTCTATGGCCTGATGCTGGCTTTCCTGGAGTCAAAGAAGAGCTTTAAAACCTACCAGGGACGTATTGTGCGCATAGGCAAGGCTTTATCACTGAAGGCCACCATTGATGCGGTAAAGGCGAAGCTGCCACTTATCCAGGCTATCCAGCAGACGGAGTACTGGGCGGCAAGTGATATACTGGCCTGGGAAAATATGCGCCGGGAGCTGCGGGATCTGATACAGTTTATTGAAAAGACTGGCAGAAGGATTGTTTATACAGATTTAGATGATATGGTAGTGGATAGTGAGGCTGGCAACACCATAGACAAGCCATTTACCTTTGAAGCCTATACGGAAAAGGTGAACCGCTATGTCAATGAAAACAGCAACATGACCTCTATCTATAAGCTGAAGAACAACAAGCCGCTGACGGAGCTTGATTATCAGGATCTGGAGCGGATACTGACCAGTGAGCTGGGGGATGCCCGGGATTATGAAAAGGCCTACGGCGATACGCCATTTGGGCTGCTGGTGCGGAAAATCGCCAGGGTAGATCATCAGGCAGCCATGGAGGCTTTTTCTGAGTTTATTAATGACGCGTCACTGAACACCCAGCAGATAGATTTCGTAAAAAAGGTCATTGCCTATATAGAAACTAACGGCTACATGAATGATATGACAGCATTGGTAAAGCCGCCCTTTGACAGGCCTTACAGCTTTATGAAGCTCTTTGACATCAACACCCAGCGCCGGCTGGTGGATGCCATTAACAAGGTCAGGGAAAATGCCGTGAAGGTGATTTGATTTTCGCAAATCACTAGATGGACACAGGGGTTAGCTAAAGAAAAATAATGACCGGTACAGATGTATGGAAAGAGCGGGGAAACCTGCTCTTTTTTATTTTGTGGGAAAATTTTCCCCTAAATGTCTAGTGGATTTTCCGTTCCTATGTTAAAATAAAATGAGTTTTTATTTTTAAATGAATTTAGTTTTAATAGCATTTTAGAAGGGAACGTGATTGTGCAATGAAGGTATCCATCATTATGGGCAGTGATTCCGACTGGCCAATTTTAAAGCCCGCTTATGAATTGTTAAAGAAGTTTGATATTGAGGCTGAGGTCGTTGTGGCTTCTGCTCACCGTACTCCTGGCAAGGTAAAGGAAGTTGTTACTACTGCTCCTGAGCGTGGGGTGCAGGCATTTATCTCTGCTGCTGGTGCTGCGGCTCATTTAGGCGGCGTCATTGCCAGCTATACCACTTTGCCTGTTGTGGCTGTACCTATTAATGCTACTGCTTTAAATGGCATGGATGCCCTTTTAAGTACTGTGCAGATGCCTTCTGGCATTCCTGTAGCTTCTATGGCTATTAATGGTGCTAAGAATGCTGCTATCTTTGTGGCTGAGATGTTTGCTATCTCTGACAAGGCCCTGGCTGAGAAGCTGGTGGAGTATAGAAAGAATATGGCTGAGGAAGTAGCTAAGAAGGCTGCCCGTGTGGAGCAGCAGCTGGGCTAAGGATTATTTAGCTGTTTGCTGCAGCTGTTTTCATGGATAAAAAGACCGAAAATGGCTGTTTTTAGTTTTTGCTTTTGGTTTGCAGAATTTTGCAGGGCTTCATGGCTTTGCAATGTCATAAATGATGAGTAGATGTGATTTATTCTGTTTGTAAGGAGAATTGTGGAAGAAATGTATAGCGTAGAAGTAGAAGGCAATAAGTGGAAAGAGGAATGCGGCGTATACGGTGTTTATTCCCACGAAATGGATGTATCAGGAATGACATATCTGGGCCTGTACGCTCTCCAGCATCGCGGCCAGGAGAGTGCGGGCATTGCTATCACCGATGGTGCATGGATGGACGTTAGCAGGGGCATGGGTCTGGTTAACGAGGTGTTCCGCCATCAGGTGCCACACATGGATAACCAGTTTATCTCTATTGGCCATGTGCGTTATTCTACAACTGGTTCCAGCCTTTTGGCTAATACCCAGCCTTTGATGGTTAATTATTCCGGTGGCAAGATTGCCCTGGCTCACAATGGTAATCTTACCAATGCTACTGCTATTCGCAGAGAGCTGGAGGAAAATGGTACTATTTTCCAGACTACTATTGATTCTGAGGTTTTCGTTAATCTCATTGCCCGTTCCCGCCAGCCAAAGGTGGAGGACAAAATCATGGAGAGCCTGAAGAAAATCGAGGGTGCATACTGCCTGACTATCATGACTGAAAATAAGCTCATTGGTGCCAGAGACCCTCAGGGCTTCCGTCCGCTGTGCTTAGGCAAAATCGGCGAGGATACCTGGATTCTTTCTTCTGAGAGCTGCGGCCTGGATGTAGTGGATGCGGAGTTTGTCCGTGATATTGAACCAGGTGAGATGGTGGTTATTGATGAGACTGGCGTAAAGAGCTACCGTTTTGCTGAGCCAAAGCTGAATATGTGCGTATTTGAGTATATTTACTTTGCCCGTCCGGATTCTGTTTTGGATGGACTCAGTGTTCATGAAGCCCGCTTTGAGATGGGCCGTGTGCTGGCTCGTGAGACCAACTACAAGGCTGATATCGTTATATCCGTGCCTGACTCTGGTAACACTGCTGCTTCTGGCTATGCCTATGAGTCTGGTATTCCTTATATGGAGGGTATAATCAAGAACCGCTATATT
>JAFPCE010000218.1 GCA_017390245.1 Selenomonadaceae bacterium | reverse complement strand
ATGGTTTTTGATCAGGAATTGACTATTTTGCATACAGGCTATTCTTCCAGTTTGATCAAAGCCAAGGGGCAGCGAAATCTGCCTTTACTTTTAGAAAAAGAAAAGCAGGCCCTGGAGAAAAATGATGATTATGAGCTGGGGCGCATTTACATGCAGCTGCGGGATGCCTATCATGGGTTGGATGAATACGAAAAGGCCATTGAATACGGCTATAAGGTACTGGAAAGAAATACTATACAGGTAGGGGCAAAGGGACTGGAATATGAGATTATTATCAGTGCCATGGCTTCTCTGGGTAAATCTGAAGATGAGCTTATAGCTGTTCTAGATGAAGCTATAGAAAAATTCCCAGATGTGGAACTCTATGTCTTGGAAAAAGGCTGTTTCCAGTGGAGGCAAAAGGATTATCTAAAGGCAGAGAAAACCTTAAATAAAGGACTGAAAATGAGGGAGAAAGTCCTGAAAAGGATGAAAGAAGGCAAGCTTCGGGAGGACAGCTCACTGCGGCTGATGCCAGTGGTTTATACTGCTTTAGGAGATATCAGCTATCAGCGGGGCAAAAAAGACCAGGCAGCTGTGTACTTTGCCCAGGGACTGGAGTTTTATGCCTATCATCCTGATTTGGTGCGGGGCTTGTATTTGTGCCTTATGGGCAGTGAACCAGCAGATATTATTGCTATATTGCAGGAATATTTTGACAGAGACAAGGACTGGGAATATCTTATCCAGGTTATCGGTGATATAATGGATGAGAAGGTACTGGCCTATTATTTAAAGAATAAAAAATGCCTGGCTGCTAATGATTACCTGCAAACAGGCCACTATGATGCAGCGGCCATTGAGGCAGCTAAGGAAATCAGGCTTATGAGCAATCTGTTAGCAGCTCAGGCAAAACAGCAGGGCATAGAGACAGTAGACAGCCAGAGCCAGCAGTTCATGAAGGTGCTGCTGCCAGAAGCATACAAGGTACAGCTCTTTGGCATACCAGCAGGGATAAGCCGCAAGGCTATGGGCAGCATGAAAGAGGCGCAGTCTGCTGTGGACAGGCTGCTGCAATAAGGTATAGTAAGTAATACATTAATTTTTAAGATAGAAGATGAGGGAATAGTTTATGGCCAAGTTTAAAAATAAAATTGCCAATAACAAGGCAAAGAAATTAGATAACAAGAAAAATAAAACATTTTTGCAGTATAAGGAGCAGATGCAGGCACTGCTGTCTCAGGGGCAGTATGTGGATGCTATGGATGTTATGGCAGAAATGGCCCAGCTCCACAAGATGGATGCAGAGTGCATGTATTGGGGAGCACTGTGCTACTATGCTACTGGTGATTTGGAGCGTGCTACCAAATGGGTAAATAATGCCTTGAATTTCCAGGCTGGCAAGCTTTTGCCAGCTATATTGGTACTGCTGGCCCGCATTTGCGTAGCTGAAGGCAAAGCTGATCAGAGTCTCCAGCTGGTGGAGAAGGCTTTAAATGCCACCAATGAGTTTAGCAATGAAGCAGAGGATGGTCTCCAGCAGCTGATGGCAGAATATGAGTCCATGCCAGAGGCAAGAGCTAAATATCCTGCAGTTGAGGCATATTATCAGCAATGGCAGCAAATGCAGGCTGCTGCTCAGGCAGAAGCACCAGCAGAGCCAGTATCTGCACTGGATAAATTGAAGAATATTTTAGCTAAAACTAAGCATCTGTCTCAGGAAAATACTGCAGAAGAGGCAGAGTGGCTCTCAGAAGAAGCTGAGGACAAGGATTCTGAAGCAGCTGCTGCGGCAGAAGGTGCTATTACCAGGATTATGTCCCAGGAAATCTCCATGAGTGAAAAGATTAAGCTGTTAAATGCTTTTGCAGCAGGCTGTTATCAGGCAGATGATTATACTGGTGCAGCAGCATTTTTGTTAAAGGCTCTGGAAATGGACGGCCTGGACCAGGATACTTTGCGGAACATGGTTTATGTGTGCTTAAGCCAGGGCCAGCAGGAGCAGGCAGCAGAGTATGCCAGCAAGCTGCAGCCAGCAGATTTTGGGCTGCTGTACCTGATGAAGCAGCATTGGTAATATTCAGGCAAGCAGTCAGATGATGAAGATAAAGTTTATTTTTGATCTGGATGGGACTTTGACTAAAGAAGAGTCTCTCCCCAGAATTGCCAAATATTTTCATATAGAACAGGATATAGAGGCCCTCACAGAGGCCACTATCCAGGGAAATGTGCCCTTTGAGGAATCTTTTCAGCAAAGGGTGCATTTGTTATGTCATCTGCCAGTGGAGGAAGTACAGGAGATATTGGCGGCAATGCCGGTTTATGACAGTATCAGGGCATTTATCCGTCAGCACCAGGCAATGTGTGCTATTGCCACCAGCAATCTATATTGCTGGATAGAAAAATTAGCAGCAGGCTTTGGCTGTAAGGTTCATGCCTCAGAAGCAAAGCTGGAACAGGGACAGGTCACAGGAGTAAAGACTATACTCAGCAAGCTGGAGGTGGTGCAGCAATACCAGCAAGAGGGCTGCTATGTGATATTCATCGGAGATGGCAATAACGATGTGGAAGCACTGGAACAAGCAGACATAGGCATCGCAGTAAGCATCACCCACCCAGCCGCCCCCAAAGCAGTCAAAGCTGCAGCACACCATGCCACCACAGAGGCAGAATTAAATACTTTGTTGAAAAAGTATTTGGCAAAAGCAGCTATGCTTAGTTAAGAGAAAGAGTGACGCTTGCCTGCCCCCACCGCCCGCCCAAATCGCATACCTGCTTTTGCCTTTTAGAAAATAATTTTTTTTTCGTGGTGCAGGTAGATTGAGAGTTTGACCACAAATAAATGACTTATCTGAAGAAAAAATTGTTTTATGAGCAGATAAAGTAAGAGCTTGATGATAAATATCTTGTCTTGGGGAAAATAAATTATTTTTCGTGGTACAGGCAGGACCTGTAAAGGGGCGGGCGGTCGGGGGCAGGCAACAGAAAAATAATTTATTTTACTCATATATAACACTATTAGGTGATAACCATGAATTCAAAAATTCTAAAAAATAAACGAGAAAAATTAGATGAGTTAATGTCTCAGCGAAACTATGACGCAGCCTATAACCTGTACCAGGAACTACACAGCGAACTCACTCAGGAATCTGCAGAGCTGGATTCCCAGCCAGCTCTAGAAAAAGACACTTTACGGTACATGGCTCAGGTTTTTGCGGCCATCGTCATAGAATGTCATTTGAAAGACAAAATCTCCCAGGCTATAGCTGAGCTTGCTCCCTGGCAGCATCTGTCCTACAGCGCTCTGCTGCAGGCCCGGCTTTTGTGGCTGGCAGACAGGAAGCTGGAAACATGGCAAAAGCTGGAGAGCGATTTCCAGGTTTCTGCCACACCTGATGGCAATGGCATAAATATTCCCCAGAACAGCATCTTGCGTAAATGCGATGATTTCACCCAGGAACTGGTTTTGAACCTGCTGGGGCATATTTATAAATTTTACTGTCTGCCGGAGGCGGCTGCCCAGTGCTGCCGGCTGGCTAGTGAGGTTGTGGAATATTTGCCGGCAAAAAGGGTAGAATACAGCAATTACCTTTTTGACAGCCATTATTCTTTTTTATCACCACAGGAATATTTCCAGCGGCATATTGGCTTTGATGCTTTGTTTGCGGATATTAAGCCCTTTAACCACAGCAAGGACAGGCATGGCCATGAGAAGCTTCGCATAGGCTATATTTCCTCGGATTTCCGTCTCCATGTGGTATTGCTGTTTATCTGGGCTATGCTGACTAAATATAACCGGGATGAATTTGAGGTATATTGCTTCAGCAACGGCAGAGAGGATCAATACAGCCAGTATATCCAGGAGCATACTGATTTCTGGTGTAATATTCATGGCATGGCACCTCAGGCAGCAGCACAGGTAATTTACAATAACGAAATTGATATTCTGGTGGATTTTGGCGGCCACAGTGAAAATAACTGCCTGCCTGTATTAGCCTATAAGCCAGCTCCAGTGCAGGTTTGCGGCATTGGTTACTTTGCTACCACAGGTCTGAAGGCAGTGGACTATTTTCTGACAGACACTTATCTGGTGAATGACAATACAGCTAAATATTTTGTGGAGGATTTGCTAGTACTGCCACATTCTCATTTCTGCTATGTGCCAGTGAAGGAAAAGCCACAGCCACAGCCAGCTCCCTGCCTGGAAAATGGTTATATAACCTTTGGCAGCTTCAATAACTTAACTAAGGTTAATGATACTGTGCTGGCAGTTTGGGGTGAAATTATGCGGCAGGTACCTGATTCCAGGCTTATATTAAAGGGCAGTCTCTTTTATGATGAGGCTGGGCGAGCCTTGTTTACAGAAAAAATCAAAAATATTATGGGATTGTCTGAGGAAAGTTTCCAGCTGCGGGGCTTTAGCGGAGATTATCTTACAGAGTACTATGAAATGGACATTGCCCTGGATACCTTCCCATATCCTGGAGGCGGTACTACCTGCGATGCCCTGTACATGGGGGTGCCGGTGATTACCTATGGTGATGGCAGCCACGGAGGCAATTTCGGCGTCAGCCTGCTGGCAAATATTGGACTCCAGGACTGCTGTGCTTTTACCGCAGAGGATTATGTGGCTAAGGCAGTGCTGTTTGCCAGTGATTATGAGCTGCTTAATGCCCTGCATCTGGGCCTTAGAAATATGATGCAGCAGTCACCAGTAATGGATCAGAAGCTGTATATGACAGAGCTGGAGCAGGGCTACAAGGAAATCTGGCAGAAATGGCTGCAGCAGCATTAACAGGGGGATATTATGGATGTTACCAATGCCCAGAAGTTAAATAAAGAAGACAGCTTGCTGCAATTTATTATTCCCAGCCAGGAAAGGTGCCGGGTACTGCTGGTAGAAAGCCCAGAGTACCTGACCTATGTGCGGGAGCTGTTGCCTCAGGCAGAAATCCATTGTGTGGTTAGTGATTTGCAGGATGTGCCATTGGATAGTTACGCAAAGGTGGATGTACAGTGGACAGAGCTGAATTACCTACAGGAAAGATTGACCTTTGCACAGAAATATTTTGATATTATTTTAGGTGAAAATCTTTTAGCTCAGGCAGGCAATCCACAGGATATTCTTACGGGCTTAGGGCTTTACTTAAAGGATACAGGCTCCTTAATTACCAGCTTTATTAATGTGCGGTACTGGCAGGTTATGGTGGATTTGCTCCAAGGCCATTTTTACCATGTGTGCAGCCATGTTTTTGCAGCATCGGAAATGGAAAAGCTTTTATGTGCATCTTTTTATAAGGATGTTTCCTATGCCAAAAGAAAGGGCAGGCCTGTACCGCAGGAACTGGCACAGAAAATACAGGCATTGGGATTTAATGATGACAATGATGATCTAGAGACGGAAATGTGGCTGATGCAGGCCATGAAATCCATGCCGTCTATAGGGGAACTGAAAAGACTCTACACACCGGAAATTCGGAGAAATCTGGTAACATATTTGCGGCGGCTGGAATATGGCATTGACACGCAGGAAAGCCTGGCCAGGTTCTGGCAGCTTTATCAGGAAAATCAGATGTTTCCAGCCTACGTGGCAGGCTTTATCAAGGAAACTATCTGCCATATTAATGATTTTCTTTGGCATTTTTGTCAGGCCGTGGAAGTTGGTACTGTATCGTCAGAAAATTTAGTGCAGGAAAAGTTTTGGCAGGAACTTTTAGCAGAGCTGCAGAAAATTTACACTATTGAAGAAGGCAGGGAGCTTCTAGCTAACGGTGAAGTGGAGGAAAATGAGGCTGTAGCCATTGCTAAATGGTGCCAGGGGAATCCTCCAGAGGCCTATAAATATCCAGCGGAGGCAGTACAAAGCTGCAGCGCCACTGTGGCAGAGGCACTGGGCAAAAATGCTGCTAGTGATAGAAAAATAGCTTTTATTACCTGCGTCAATAACCAGCAGCAATACGCAGAGGCTGTGCTGTATATAAAGCACTTGCTGTTGCCAGAGGATATGCAGGCAGAAATCATTGCCATAGAAAATGCTGCTTCCATGTGTAACGGCTATAACCAGGCTATGAGCATGACTGATGCTAAATACAAGGTGTATCTCCATCAGGATGTGCTGATAGTAAATAAATATTTTATTTATGAAATCCTGCGGCTTTTCCAGGAGAAAACAATCGGCGGCATTGGTGTCATAGGTGCCAGATGTCTGCCTGCTTCTGGTATTTGGTGGGATGGCATGCGTACCTATGGCAAGGTACTCCACGCCTGCGAAGCAGAAAGCACGGTACTTAGCTCCTGTATGGAGACAGAAGAGGCTTACATAGAGGCAGAAGCTGTGGATGGTCTGATTATGGCTACTCAGGTGGACTGTCCATGGCGGGAGGATTTATTTACTGGCTGGCATTTCTATGAAATCAGCAAATGCAAGGAGCTGCAACGGCTGGGTTACAAGGTGGTAGTACCGAAGCAGCAGAGGTTCTGGGCTATTCACATGCCAAAGGAGAAGCCACTGGACCAGAGCTATAGTGAATATCAGAGAATCTTTTTACAGGAATATGGCAATGAGCTGCATCCGGAAATTTAAATATAATTGCACCTAAATGGCAATTGCGATTTTAATTTGCCAAGGGACACTTCCGGAAAAGTTACTATGTAATCATTTATGGCAGAAAAGTCTTAAACATATCAAGGTGGTGAGATAATGGAGGATATTATAGATAGCTGGCTGGCATCGGCAGAAAGCTGCTGGCAGCGGGGGGATATGGCCAGCATGAGGGCTTGTGGCCGTCAGCTGCTGGAGGAAGCAGAAGCATATAGTGACCAAGCCCAGAAAAAAATAGCGAAAAAAGAAGCTTTGGCACTTTTAGCAGAAGCCTCCATTTATCTGGGGGAGCTGCCAGAAGCAAAAGCATATATAGATAAAATCTATGAAATGGAGCGGGAGCAGGAAAATCATGTTTCCCAGCAGGAACAGCAGCTAAGAGCCAGATTTAACCGCCATTTATTCCAGCCAGCCCAGCAGGTATGTTTAAGAGAGCTTTTAGCTAAGGCCCTGTATCATGGGGTGCAGTATGAGCTGGATAAGGCTCTGCCATATTATCAGCAGCTGGTGGATGCCTACAGGGCAGACAGACGCCTGCAGGCAAAGGCAGTAATGCAGGCTGTGGCTATCCGGGGCTACAGCTTTTATGCAGATAGCTGCGTGCTGGCAGGAGAAGTCCGAATCGCTGAAGCCCTGACTATGGAACTAAGTAAAATGGCAGCAGAACCAGAGGCCAAGGCTATGTTTTACAGCAAAGCACTGTTTCTCAGCAATTACCGGGTAATTGCACCAGAAGAAGCACGGCAGAACCATGAAAAATATGTAAAGCTTCTGCCAAAGACAGAGCAGTTTCACCATGACAGGGAAAAACGCCGCCAGCCTCATTCTCTCCGCATAGGTTATCTTTCCCCAGATTTCCGGGTACATGCGGCAGCATATTTTTTCACACCGCTGTTAAAGCTGGCAGACCGGCAGAAATTTACTATTTATGGCTACAGCAATGGGGAAACAGATCATGTAACTCAGCGATTTAAAGCTATGGCAGATAAATGGCATAATCTGCAGGGTAAGTCAGCGAAGGAAATTGCCACGCAGATTTATCAGGACAGGATAGATATCCTGGTGGATTTATCTGGACACAGCCAGAATAACTGCCTGCCAGTACTGGCTTACAAGCCAGCCCCAGTGCAGGTTTCAGGCATTGGCTATATCAACACTACTGGCATGGAGGCAGTGGATTACTTCCTGACAGATAAATATTGCCAGCCAGATAGTCATGGTCCTACGGGCTTTACGGAAAAGCTGCTGAAGCTGCCAGATTGCCATTTATGCTACAGCCCTGGCCTGATGCGCCAGATAAAGGCTGCTGGCAGGGATGCGCCAGCTATGAAAAATGGTTATATTACCTTTGGCTGCTTTAATAACTATGATAAGGTAACAGAGCAGATGCTGCTTATCTGGCGGAATATATTAGACAATTTGCCAGGCAGCCGGCTGGTGCTGAAAAATAAAACCTGCAGCATTGATTCTGGCAGGGAATTTATATACCAGCGGTGGGCAAGACTGGGAGGAAAAAGGCAGCAGCTGGAGCTGCGGCCATATAGCCAGGATTATCTCAGGCAGTATGAGGATATAGATATTGCCCTGGATACAGCACCATATAATGGCGGACTTACCACCTGCGATGCCCTCTTTATGGGAGTGCCGGTTATTGCCTTAGCAGGTAATAGCCATGGCTCCCGGTATGGGGTAACTTTGCTGACAGCAGCAGGACTGCCTGAGCTGGTGGCAGATAATCAGAGACATTACATCATGAAGGCACAGCAGTTAGCTAAAAATGGCCAGCTGTTAAATAAGCTGCATCACGAACTGCCGGGGCAGCTGCTGCAGTCCCAGCTGATGAATGGCAAAGCCTATATGGCAGAGCTGGAAAATAAGTACCAGAAAATATGGGCAGAATATATAAAATGAGCATTTGTTTAGCACATTTGTGCAGAAACTAATATACTAAGGAGAAACAGGTAAATTCAAAATAATCTATAGTAAATTCAGTTGAACGTAAGCGGGAAAAAGCTATAGAATATACTTAGAATATAGAGGAGCCTGCTCCGGACAATTGAATATGTCATAGCTGCATGTCTGCGGCAGGTAAAAGCTGGAATGTGAGATAGTTAATTTCCAGAGATTTTACGTGAAGGGATGTGCAAGACATGATGGCTATGGTGGACATGAATGACATGAAGCAGAAGCTGCAGCAGGCTGCAAAGGCTGGCTGGGAAAGTTTTAAGGCATCATGGCGGGTAAGAGCAATAGTATTTTCTGTTGCCCTGCTTGCTGTGGTGCTTTTTTGTTTTCTTTTCATGCCAGGAAAAAGTGAGCCTAAGGTGGCAGGAGGAGACTTAACAGCTGACAGCAGAGAGTATGCAGCAGGGCAGAAAAAGGGCGATGCTGATGCTAAGGCTGGCAGAAGAAATACAGAAACAGAGACGTATGCAGATAAGGCATCAGAAGATAGAGACCCATTTGATATGGCCCATCCCACCAGAAAGGAAGCAGGCCTGGTGCGTACTATAGATAAAAACGGGCCACGGGCTAATCTCAAGGGCAGGAATGGTTATATCAAGGGCCAGGAAAAGCTAAGACCTGGGACTGTGACAGCAGATGAAGAAAAGCCAGTACAGCCACCTGCTGTCAGTACAGTTAAAACAGCGCCAGTGAAAAAGCAGTCAATATGCTGCAAGGGCATAATTTATAACGAAGGCAGGCAAATGGCTTTAGTGCAGATTGGGGAAAAAAGCTGCCTGCTGGGAACTGGGGATAGCAAAGAGGGAATATCATTACAGAACATAGGGGAAAAGGGCATAAGCCTGATTTATCAGGAACAGAATCACTGGCTGGATATTGGACAGACAATTTAAGAGAAGCTTTGAAGGCAAAGATGATACTAGTCATAGCAACATCTAAGTTTTTATGGTTTGGAAGCTATTAAGGAAATATTGTGTGAGGCAAAGGGGTAGCAGCATGAGAAAAATTTTGATGTTAGTTTTAGCAATGCTCTGGGCGGGCTTAATGCCACTGCAGGCACAGGCTATGTCCTTAAATGTGCAGGATGCAGATGCGCGGGAAATACTTAATTCTGTGGCACAGATGGCCCAGGTCAACATCATTGTAGATGAATCTGTCACTGGCAAGGTATCTATTAAAGTGGAAGATATGGAGCCAGAGGAGATTATTGCCAATATTGCCAGAGCACGGGGGCTGGGCATACACCGGCAGGGGAAAACACTGGTGGTGGCAAAGGAAGGAGTGCTGGAGGCAGGCTTTGCCCAGGTGCAGGCCATTCCTGTGCAATATGCAGATTTGGAGGACGTAAGGCAGGCAGCAGAGCTTTTCTTAAATCAGCAGGATACTGTTGTCAGTAGAAGCAGCAAGAAAGATACTAAAACTGTTAGCGACAGCAAGACAGGTAAAAGCAGGAAAAAAGATGATACCAGTAAGACCGCAGATAGCAGCACAGTGAAAAATAATAACAATGTCAGAGTGCTGGCAGATATTGGATCCAGCTCACTATTGGTATATGGTACTGGGACTCAGATAGAAGCTGTAAGGAATCTGGTGCAAACCATCGATGTGAAGCCAAAGCAGATATCCATTGAGGCTAAGGTGATATCCATAGACAAGCAGGCTACCAGCAAGCTGGGGCTGAGCTGGGACTGGAGCACCTTTCCCCAGTATCCATATTCCGGAGAAGATAATGTGCGGCAGAATTTCAAGGATACTGGCGTGCCAGGAGGCATCATCTCCTTTGGCAGAGGACCAGAGGGACATCCCTTTGAAATGCAGTTTTCTGCTAAATTAGAAGCTATGCTGAACAAGGGCAATGCTAAGATTTTATCACGGCCAAACATCATTACTCTCCAGGGCAGGGAAGCATTGATTAATATTGGCGGTGAGGTGCCAGTGCCATCAGTGTCTGTCACCAACTCCACCACAACTACCTCCATTGATTACAGGCCGGTGGGCATTATCCTGAAGTGCCGTTCCATGGTCAATGCTGATGGGTATATCACCTCCCAGATACACACAGAGGTCAGCGCTCCTTCCTATGTGGAGGATTTAAAGGCCTATTCCTTCCAGAAGCGTTCTGCAGATACCATGGTGCGGCTGAAGGACGGCCAGACCATGGTCATCGGCGGCCTCATCAGCAGCGAAGACTCCGACTCCGTCAGCAAAATACCATTCTTAGGGGATATCCCAATCCTGGGGAACTTCTTTAAAGCAACTCATAAAACCCATAACAAATCTGAGATAATCAT